>CALWWS010000019.1 GCA_944385305.1 uncultured Oscillospiraceae bacterium
ACGCTGTGGCCAAGCCCCTGGGCAGTCTGGGCCTGCTGGAGCAGGCCCTGATCCGAATCGCGGGAGCCACGGGCAGCCCGGAGATCGCCCTCACCCCCCGGGCGGTGGCGGTGATGTGCGCCGACAATGGGGTGGTGGCCCAGGGGGTCACTCAGACCGGGCAGGAGGTCACCGCCGTGGTTACCGAGAGCATGGCCACCGGCAGAACCAGCGTGTGCCGCATGGCCGCCCGGGCGGGGGCCGAGGTGATCCCGGTGGACATCGGGGTGGCCCGCCCGGTGGAGCACCCCGGAGTGCGCCAGTGCTGCGTGCGCCGGGGCACGGCGGACATCACCCAGGGCCCCGCCATGACGTTGGAGGAGGCCCGCCGGGCGGTGGAGGTGGGGATTGACCTGGCCTTCGAGCTGAAAAGCCGGGGGGTGCGCCTGCTGGCCACGGGAGAGATGGGCATCGGCAACACCACCACCTCCGCCGCGGTGGCCTGCGCCCTGCTGGATCGCCCGGCCTGGGAGCTCACCGGCCGGGGAGCGGGGCTGTCCACCCAGGGCCTGGAGCGGAAGATCCGGGCGGTGGAGACCGCCCTGGCGGTAAACGCTCCCCGCAGGGACGATCCCCTGGACGTGCTGCAAAAGGTAGGGGGGCTGGATCTGGCCGGGCTGGCCGGGGTGTTCCTGGGCGGGGCGGCCTGCCGCCTGCCCGTGCTGGTGGACGGGTTTATCTCCTCGGTGGCCGCCCTGGCGGCCTGCCGGATGTGTCCGGCCTGCGGGGACTATCTGCTGGCCTCCCACCTCTCCGACGAGCCCGCCAGCGCCCTGGTGCTGGAGGCGCTGGGTCTGCGGCCCCTCATCCGGGCGGGGATGCGCCTGGGGGAGGGCACCGGCGCGGTGGCCGCCATGCCCCTGCTGGACATGGCCCTGGCGGTCTATGCCGGGATGCCCACCTTCGCGGATCAGAACATCGAGGCCTACCAGCCTTTGACCTAGGTGGGAAATATGCTGATTTTAGTAACCGGCGGGGCGGGCAGCGGCAAGTCCGCCTTCGCCGAGAGCTTGCTGGACGGCTGGCGGGGGGAGAAGATCTACCTGGCCACCATGGCGGCGGGAGACGGGGAGAGCCTGCGCCGGATAGAGCGACACCGGGCCATGCGGGCGGGCAAGGGCTTTGCCACCGTGGAGCGGCAGCGGGATTTGGAGATGCTCTCCCTTCCCACCGGGTGCGCCGTGCTGGTGGAGGATCTGCCCAACCTGTGGGCCAATCAGTTCTTTGCCCCGGGCGGGGAGCCCGGGCGGGAGGAGGACGTGCTGGCCGGGCTGGATACCCTGTGCAGCACGGCGGCCCGGGTGGTGGTGGTCAGCGGAGAGCTCTTCTCCGACGGGACGGACTACGCCCCCGAGACCGTCCGCTACCTGGAGGGCCTGGCTACCCTGCACCGCGCCCTGGCTGCCCGGGCGGCGGCGGTGTACGAGGTGGTGTGCGGCATTCCCGTCACCTGGAAGGGGGAAAAAGCGTGAAGGCCCTTTGGATTGCCCTTGCCATGTACTCCCGCCTGCCCGCCCCCCGCACGGCGTGGGAGGAGAAGAACATGGCCTGGGCCCTGTGCTGGTTTCCCGCGGTGGGGCTGGCGGCGGCGGGTCTGCTGCGGCTGTGGTGGGCTCTGTGCGCTTGGCTGGAGCTGGGCGGGGTGCTTTTCGCCGCCGTGGCGGTGATCATCCCCGCGGCGGTGAGCGGCGGCATCCACCTGGACGGGCTGTGCGACACCTGCGACGCTCTGGGCTCCCACCAGAGTCGGGAGAAGAAGCTGGAGATTTTAAAGGACAGCCACGCCGGGGCCTTTGCCATCATCGGCTGCGGGCTGTACCTGCTCCTCCTCTTCGCTGCCTGGCACCAGGTCTGGCCCGCGGCGGGGACGGCGGGAGCTCTGTGCCTGGGGCCGGTATTTTCCCGGGGCCTGTCCGGCCTGATGGCCGCCCTGCTGCCCAACGCCCGGGGGAGCGGCCTGCTGGCCCGGTTTACCCGCTCCATGGACGTGAGGCGGGCCAGGGCTATTCTCCTTCTCTGGTCGGCGGCGGCGGCAGGAGGGATGATCGTCCTCAACCCCTGGGTGGGACTGCCCGGCCTGGCGGGGGCGGGGGCGGTGACGGCCTACTATGTGGTGATGTCCCGCCGGCAGTTCGGCGGGATCACCGGAGATCTGGAGGGGTTCTACCTCCAGCTGTGCGAGCTGGCGCTGGTGATCTGCCCGGCAATTGCTTTGAAGATCGAGGTACTGCTATGATTTTAATTGTGGGCGGCGCGGGCCAGGGAAAGCTGGACTATGTGCTGGAGAAAACAGGATATTCCCGGGAGGATGTGGCCCATACCCCCATGGAGGCCCTCACCCGGCCCGTCTTTGACGGGCTGGAGCGCTGGCCCGAGCTGGACGAGACCGCCCTGCTGGCCGCCAACCCGGGGATCATTCTCATCTGCCGGGAGGTGGGCTGCGGCGTGGTGCCGGTGGACGGGGGAGAGCGGGCGCGCCGGGAGGCGGTGGGCCGGCTGTGCTGCCGCCGGGCGGCGCGGGCGCAGCGGGTGGAGCGGATTTTCTGCGGGCTGAGCACGGTGCTCAAGGGGGAGGGGCCATGGCGGTGATGGGCGGCTTTCTCACCCGGCACCTGCTGGCCCTGCTGGCCGGGTTCTGCCTGGATTTGATTTTGGGCGATCCCCGCTGGTTTCCCCACCCGGTGCGGGCCATGGGGGGGCTGATTGCCGCCCTGGAGGGGGGGCTGCGCCGGATCTTCCCCGCCCGGCCCCGGTGGGAGCTGCTGGCGGGAGGTCTGCTGGCGGCGGTGCTGGTGATCCTGCCCGGGGGACTGACGTGGCTGGTGCTGCGGCTGTGCGCCACGGCCTCGCCCTGGCTGGCCTTCGGGGTGGAGAGCCTCGTCTGCTACCAGCTGCTGGCCACCCGGGCCTTAAAGGCGGAGAGCGGCCGGGTCTATCAGACCCTGAAGCGGGAAAGCCTGGAGGGCGCCCGCCGGGCGGTGGCCATGATTGTGGGCCGGGACACCGGGGAGATGGACGAGGCTCAGGTGGTGCGGGCCGCGGTGGAGAGCGTGGCGGAGAACACCTGCGACGGCGTGGTGGCCCCCCTGATCTTTCTGGCCATCGGGGGCGCGCCCCTGGGGATGGCCTACAAGGCGGTGAGCACCATGGACTCCATGCTGGGCTACCGCAATGCCCGCTATCTCTACTTCGGCCGGGCAGCCGCCCGGCTGGACGACGTGCTCAACTTTCTCCCTGCCCGGCTGGCGGGGGCGCTCATGTGCCTGGCGGCCGCCGCCTGCGGCTACGACGCAAAGGGGGCCTGGCGGATTTTCCGCCGGGATCGGAACAAGCACGCCTCTCCCAATTCCGCCCACACCGAGGCGGCCTGCGCCGGGGCTTTGGAGCTGCGCCTGGGCGGCCCGGCCTGCTACGGCGGCAAAGAGGTGGAAAAGCCCTGGCTGGGGGACGGGACGCGTACCCCGGAGCCGGTGGACATTCTCCGGGCCCAGCGGCTGCTCTACGGCACCGCCTTCTTTACCCTGGCCCTGGTGTGCGGCCTGCCCCTGGTCTTTCTACTCTTCCCCTAAGGAGGGCAAACCATGGACTGCTTTTCCCACGGCGGCGACTTGGCTGCCATACAAGCGGCGGACGGAGCGACCCCGCTGGACTGCTCGGCCAACCTCAACCCACTGGGGATGCCCCCGGAGGTAGCCCGTGCCGCCCGTGCCGCCGTGGCCCGGTGCATCCACTACCCAGACCCCCTGTGCCGGGAATTGGCGGCGGGCGTTGCCCGGCGGGACGGGGTGGAGGCGGAACAGGCGCTGTGCGGCGGGGGGGCGGCGGATCTCATCTACCGCCTGGCCCTGGCCCTGCCCCGGGGCCGCGCCCTGCTGTTCGAGCCCACCTTTTCCGAGTACGGTCACGCCCTGGCCTGTGCCGGGTGGGAGATCCGCCGCAGCACTCTGTGCCCGGAAGAGAACTTTGCCCTCACCCACGCCCATCTGGCCCACGTGGAGGGGGCGGATCTGGTGTTTCTCTGTAACCCCAACAACCCCACCGGCTCCCTGATAGACCCGCCGGTGCTGGAGGAGCTGCTGGAGGGGTGCGCCCGGCGGGGGATCCGTGTGGCGGTGGACGAGTGCTTTTGGGAGCTGGCGTGCGGCGGGCCGGGTCTGGCCCCCAGGGTGGGGGAGTTTCCCAATCTGATTGTGCTGCGCGCCTTCACCAAGAGCTACGCCATGCCCGGCCTGCGCCTGGGCTACTGCCTGTGCGCCGACGGGGAACTGCTGGAGCGGATGCGCCGCTGCGGCCCGCCCTGGAGCGTGTCCGCCCCCGCCCAGGCCGCCGGACTGGCCGCCCTGGACTGCCCGGACTGGCCCGGGAAGGCAAGAGAATTACTGGAGCAGGAGCGGCCCCGCCTGGCGGCGGGGCTGGCCGGGCTGGGGCTGGAGGTGTGGCCCGGGGCGGCCAATTTCCTCCTCTTCCGGGCCCCCGGCCGGGGGGAGCTGGGGGAGCGGCTTCTGGAGCAGGGGGTTCTGATCCGCCCCTGCGGCAATTTTTACGGACTGAGCCAGGACTACTACCGTACCTGCGTGGGCAGGCCGGGACAAAACCGCAGGCTGCTGCGGGCGCTGAGGGAGGTGCTCTGATTTGGCGCGATCCATTATGATACAGGGCACCGCCTCCAACGCGGGCAAGAGCCTGCTGTGCGCCGGACTGTGCCGCATTTTCCGGCAGGATGGGTACAAAGTGGCCCCCTTTAAGGCCCAGAACATGGCCCTCAACTCCGCCGTCACCCCCGACGGGCTGGAGATGGGCCGGGCCCAGGCGGTACAGGCCCAGGCCGCCGGGATTGACCCCGACGTGCGGATGAACCCAATTCTCCTCAAGCCCACGGGGGAGATGGGCTCCCAGGTGATTGTCAACGGCGCGCCGGTGGGTACCATGTCCGCTGCGGACTACTTTTCTTACCGCAGGCAGCTCATCCCCAAGGTGATGGAGGCCTACCATTCTCTGGAGGGGGAGTACGACATTCTGGTGCTGGAGGGAGCGGGCAGCCCGGCGGAGATCAACCTGCGCCGGGACGACATTGTGAACATGGGCATGGCCCGCCGGGCCAATTCTCCCGTGCTGCTGTGCGGGGACATCGACCGGGGGGGCGTGTTCGCCGCCCTGTACGGCACGGTGGCCCTGCTGGAAAGAGAGGAACAGGAGCTCATCCGGGGACTTGTGATCAACAAGTTCCGGGGGGATGTGGAGATCCTGCGCCCCGGCCTAGCCCAGCTGGAGGGCCTCACCGGCAAGCCGGTGGTGGGGGTGGTGCCCATGCTGGAGGTGGACGTGGACGACGAGGACTCCCTCTCCGCCCGGCTGGAGGGCGGCAAGGAGCGGGGCGTGCTGGATGTGGCGGTGATCCGCCTGCCCCGCATCTCCAACTTCACCGACTTCAACCCCCTGGAGCGCATGGGGGAGATTGCCCTGCGCTACGTGCGCCGGGCGGAGGAGCTGGGTATCCCCGACCTGGTGATCCTGCCGGGCACCAAGAGCACCATGGAGGATCTGCGCTGGCTGCGGGCGTGCGGTCTGGCGGAGGCAATCCTGGCCCACGCCGCGCGGGGCGGGGCGGTGTGCGGCATCTGCGGGGGCTATCAGATGCTCTGCCGCACCCTGTCCGACCCGGAGGGGGCGGAGGGGGGCGGCAGCATGCCCGGGCTGGGGCTGCTGGAGGGGGAGACGGTTTTTCTCCCCCGCAAGACCCGCCGCCGGGTCACCGGGCGCTTCCGGGGGGCACAGGGGATCTTCGCCCCCCTCAACGGCGCACCCTTCCGGGGCTATGAGATCCACATGGGGATTACCCGGGGGGAGGGCGCGCCCCTGGCCCAGCTGGAGAGCGGGGAGGGGGAGAGCCGCCCCGACGGGCTGGCCGCGGGCAACGTGTGGGGCTGCTACGTCCACGGGCTGTTTGACCAGGGGGCGGCGGCCGCCGCCCTGCGGGACGCTCTGCTGACCCGCCGGGGCCTTCCCCCTGGCGGGGGGGCGGAGAACGGCTGGGACTACGCCCAGGGACAGTACGACGCCCTGGCCGATGCCCTGCGCCAGGCCCTGGATATGGAGAAAATTTATGAGATACTGGACAGGAGGGACAGCCGGTGAGCACCCAGGGAGAGAAGATGACGCCCCGGGAGATTGAGGCGCGCAGCATGGCCATCATCGCCCGGGAGCTGGGTGACCGGGTCTTCCCGCCGGAGGAGCTGCCGGTGGTGAAGCGGATGATCCACACCACCGCTGACTTTGACTACGCGGACAATCTGCGCTTCTCCCCCGGGGCGGTGGAGGCGGGACTGGCGGCCCTGAAGGAGGACTGCACCCTGGTCACCGACACCCGCATGGCCTGGTCGGGGGTGAACAAGCGGGCGCTGGAGGGGCTGGGAGGCCGGGCGGCCTGCTTTATCGACGACCCCCAGGTGGCGGCACAGGCCGCCCAGCGGGAGGAGACCCGCTCCGCCGTGGCGGCGGAGCGGGCGGCCCAGCTGCCCGGGGCG
>CALWWS010000020.1 GCA_944385305.1 uncultured Oscillospiraceae bacterium
ACCGTGCCCCTGGACAGCGAGCAGGACGCGGTGGTGGAGGCCGCCCTGGCCGACCCCAAGGTGCAGAAATTCACCGCCGGGATGGACATCGTGAAGGTGATCCTGGTAAAGAACAAGCTGGTCAACCTGATTGTGAAGCCCAGGGCGTAAAATCAGCCTTGACAAGCAGAGCGAATGCGCATATAATATGGTATCGTTAAAGCCATATCTATGTGGCCCTTTGGCGGTGGTGATCCGCCGCTTCGGAGGGAGGGGAAGTCAATGTCGGAAGTCCGTGTGAAGGACGGCGAGTCCTTGGAGAACGCGCTCAAGCGCTTTAAGCGCAGCTGCGCCAAGTCTGGTGTGCTGGCCGAGGTTCGCAGGCGTGAGCACTATGAGAGCCCGAGCGTGAAGCGCCGGAAGAAGTCTGAGGCCGCTCGTAAGAACAGAAAGAAGTTCTATTAAGCTGCTGCTAAAAGCCCCGCGCCGAAAGGCGCGGGGCTTTTTGATTTCGGAAAAGAGGCGCGGCCTCTTTTTCGAGAGGGTGCGGGCCGCCGCCCGGTGGGGCTGTTACGAAAGGAGATGAGGCAGCAAATCGTCCACCTGGGGGTAGGCCAGTACGGCGTGGGGGATGTCCAGACTGCGGGCCAGGTGGAGCTTCTGGCGGATGGAGCCGGCGTCGTCGAAGAGGACGAAGTGTGCCCCGCTGTGGCGGGACATGTAGGTAAAGTAGTGGGCGCACAGCTCCCGGGAGAAGAAGACCGACGGGCTGCGCTCCTCCAGGCAGCGGCGCAGCTCCTCCCGGGTGAGGGGCATCCCCTGGCCGGTGGGGGAGGGGAGGAAGAAGTCCTCCGCCACCCGCTCCACCGCCAGGGCTACCCGCTGCGCCCCGTACCGCCCCGCCGCCTCCTCCAGCCGCTGGCGCAGGCTGCCCCCCGACAGGGCGGAGGAGATGAGCACCCGGGCCTTGTCCGAGCAGCCGCCGTAGGCCTCGGTGACGTACAGGGGCCAGCCCCGCTTGTGCAGCAGCTCCCCCAGATGCCTCACCGCGTCGGCCAGCAGGGGGATCTGACCCCCCTCAAAGTCGCAGATCACCCCGTCAAAGCCCCGGGCGGCGCACTCCCGCAGGATCTCCTGGCACAGGGGCTCCGGCTCCCCCCGGCCGTCAAAGCCGGTGCTGTCCAGGGCCAGCAGCCCGCCCCGCACGGACACCGGCATACCCGCCCGGAACAGGTGGGGCCCGCTGCCCACCCGGTAGGCCATGTGGGCCACCGGCAGGCCGAACTGGGACGCGGCCCGGCTGTCCGAGGGCGGGGCGGTGAGGATGAGATTGATTTTGGATATCATAGGTTGGCTCCCCCTTGTCCATGTTTTCAAAAACGTGTATAATCACTTCTATGCGGACAAGACTGGAATTATGAAGAGGTGCGGACATGGGATTTCCCCTGCTTGCCCACTGGGCGGGAGAGAGCATTGAACAAATTGACCCCGCGGCCCTGGCCGGGCGGGGGATCAGGCTGCTGCTGGCCGATCTGGACAACACCCTGGTGCCCTACGGGGTGCCCGAGCCGGACGACAGGGTGCGGGCCTGGCGGGCGGCGCTGGAGGAGCGGGGGATCACCCTGTTCATCCTCTCCAACAACCGCCACCCCCAGCGGCCGGAGCGGTTCTGCCGGGCCCTGGGGGCTCCCTTCATCGGCCACGCGGGCAAGCCCAAGCCACCCGGCTTCCGCCGGGCCATGGCCCAGATGGGCCGCACCCCGGGTGAGACCGCCATTGTGGGGGATCAGATTTTTACCGACATCCTGGGGGGGCGGCTGGCGGGGGTGACCACCCTGCTGGTGGAGCCCATCCGCCTGGCGGGCAACCCGGGGCGCTACCTGCGCTACGCCGTGGAGTGGCCCTTCCGCATGCTGTCGAAATGGAGGTGCAGGCCGCTGTGAGCGCGAAATTCGGCCCGGCGGGCAACGGGGACAGCTTTCCCCACCGCTCGTCGGTGCAGGCCCCCGGCTGGCTGGCCGGGCTGGGGCTGGAGGCTTACGAGTACCAGTGCGGCAAGGGAGTCAATGTGGGGGAGGACACCGCCCGGCAGCTGGGCCGGGCGGCGGAGGAGGCGGGGATTACCCTCTCCCTCCACGCCCCCTACTTTATTAACCTGGCCAACCCCGACCCGGAGAGCCAGAAGAAGACCATCGGCTATATCACCGCCGCCTGCCGGGCGGCGGACTGGATGGGGGCCGGGCGGGTGGTCATCCACACCGGGGCGCTGATGAAGCGCACCCGCCGCCAGGCCCTGGATATCGCCAAGCCCGCCCTGCTGGCGGTGCTGGAGGCCTGTGACGAGGCGGGGCTAGGCCACATCACCCTGTGTCCCGAGACCATGGGCAAGCTGGGCCAGCTGGGGGATCTGGAGGAGGTGCTGGAGCTGTGCGCCCTGGACCGCCGCCTGGTGCCCTGCGTGGACTTCGGCCACCTCTACGCCCGTACCCTGGGGGAGCTCACCGGGCGGGCGGCCACGGAGGGGATTTTGAACCGGATGGAGGAGGTTCTGGGGGAGGAGCGGGCCAGCCGCTTCCACAGCCACTTCTCCAAGATCGCCTTCACCCCCAACGGGGGGGAGAAGATGCACCTCACCTTTGCCCAGACCGACTTCGGCCCCGACCCCGCCCCCCTCATGGAGCTGGTGGCCCGCCGGGGGTGGAGCCCCACCTTCATTTGCGAGTCGGCGGGCACTCAGGCGGAGGACGCCCTGGAGATGCGGCGGCTGTACCATGCCGCCCTGGAGGAGGGAGCGCAATGAACCACTTGAAGGAAATCGCCGGGGCCCTGGAGGCCTACGGCCTGGACGCCATGCTGCTCACCAGCCAGCCAGGTGAATTTTACGCCGTGGGCTTCCACGGGGAGGGGACGGTGCTGGTGAGCGGGGGGGAGTGCCGCTACTACACCGACCCCCGCTACACCGAGGCCGCCGGGCGGGAGGTGTCGGGCGCCCTGGTGTGCGAGACCGGGCGGGAGCAGCCCCTGCGCTGCCAGCTCCAGCAGGCGGTGGAGGAGCTGGGCATCGCCCGCCTGGGCTTTGAGCAAGGGTATATGACGGTGGCAGAGCACGAGCGGTATGCTGCCTCCCTCTCCTGCGCCCTGGCACCCGCCCAGAAGCTGGTGGACGAGCTGCGGGCGGTGAAGGACGGGGAGGAGCTGGAGCGGATGGAGAAGGCCCAGGCCATTACAGATGAGGCCTTTTCCGCCATTCTGGAGTTTCTCCGCCCCGGGGTCACCGAGCAGGCCGTGGCCGCCCGGCTGCAGTATGAGATGCTCCGCCGGGGGGCCCAGCGCATGTCCTTCGACCCCATCGTGGTCACCGGCCCCAACGGCAGCTTGCCCCACGGGGTGCCCGGGGAGCGGCCCATTGCGCCGGGCAGCTTTGTCACCATGGACTTCGGCTGCGTGTGGGGTGGCTACTGCTCGGACATGACCCGCACCGTGGCGGTGGGGGAGCCCACGGCGGAGATGCGGAAGGTGTACCACACCGTGCTGGAGGCCCAGCGGGCGGGCATCGCCGCCAGCCGGGCGGGGCTCACCGGCCGGGAGGTGGACGCCGCCGCCCGGGGGGTGATTGACCGGGCGGGCTACGGGGCCTGTTTTACCCACAGCTACGGACACAGCCTGGGCATTGAGATCCACGAGTCCCCCGGGGCGGGCCCCGGATCGGAGCAGCCCATCCCGGCGGGGGTGGTGATCTCCGCCGAGCCGGGGATCTACCTGCCCGGCCGCTTCGGGGTGCGCATTGAGGACGTGGTGGTCTTTACCCCGGAGGGGTGCCGCAACCTCACAAAATCGCCCAAAGAACTGATAATTGTGTAAAAGCCCTTGCAAACAGGGAAAGAATAGGGTAAAATAGTTTCGCTTAAATTTTGAAATTCCTGATTTTGGAGGATGAATACCGATGGCTACGATTACTGCCAGTGATTTCCGCAACGGCGTCACCTTTGAGATGGACGGCCAGGTCATGCAGGTGGTGGAGTTTCAGCACGTCAAGCCCGGCAAGGGCGCGGCCTTTGTGCGCACCAAGATGAAGAACGTCATCACCGGCGGCGTCACCGAGACCTCCTTCAACCCCACCGCCAAGTTCGAGCAGGCCTATGTGGAGCGGG
>CALWWS010000021.1 GCA_944385305.1 uncultured Oscillospiraceae bacterium
GGCGGAAGGGGTTATCTTCCTGTTCCTGCTGTGGTATTCCCGCCGCGTCTCCCGCCCTGCCGTCCTGCTGCGGGCCTATGTATTTGCCTACGCGCCGGTGCGCTTTGTGCTGGAGTTTCTTCGGGGAGACGCCGCCCGGGGAAACCTGGGCCCCCTGTCCACCTCTCAGTGGATTGGTCTTGCGGCCCTGTGCGCCTGTCTGATCTGGCAGATGCTGGAGCGCAGGGAATGCGGGAGGGACAGAGCGTGAGCGGCATCGGGAAGAAAGAGGAAAAAAGTCGTTTTTAGGCTTGTCAATATGAGGAAGGCATAGTATACTTTTTGCACAATAGGCCTCCGGCTTTGTCCGCCCTGCCGGGCGGGCCGGGCCGGGGGCAAAATTCCGCCCCGCGGGGGAACAGGGGGATTATTGTGAAGAGCAAGAAAATGAGGCTTCTGCGCATCGCCATTGTTACTGCGGCGTGTATTGTGGCCGGGCTGCTGGTGACCCTTGCGGTCTCCAAATGGTTTGTGGCCCAGGAGAGCCGGGTGCGCACTGTGTGGCAGGTGGATGTGGGCGCCCTGCTGGGCCGCGACGAGGAGTTGGATCTGGAGCTGCGGCAGGCGGCGCTGGAGTCTGAACTCTCGGTGCTTCAGCTGGTGCCCGGCGAGGTGGATCAGGAGGGCTTTACTTACTACGACACCGGGGTGCAGGACCGGCTGGCCCAGGGGCTGGATAAGCTGAAGAGCCAGGAGGAGGGTTGGAGCGCCGACGCCCCTCTGGCGGTACTCAACCCTTTCGGCACGGGGAGCAACGGCCTGTATCTCTATTTTAAGACCAGCCAGGCCGTCCAGGTGAGCTATACCATCCATGTGGAGGACGAGGACATCCCCGACTACACCGCCACCGCCGCCCGGGCGGACGGCCAGACCTACGGCAGGGAGCACGAGTTCCAGATGATTGGCCTGGTACCCGGGCGCACCAACCACGTCACCATGGTGCTGCGGGGCTCCTGGGGCAATGTGCGCCAGCAGATTGCCTTTACCATTGAGATGCCGGACACCCACTCGGGCTATCCCACCCAGCTGGAATATACCCAGGGGGAGAGTACGGCAGCCCTCTCCGACGGGCTGTTCGCCATGATGCGCACCAACGGCTACCTGGGCTACGGCTTTTTCTTCGACAACAGCGGCGTGCTGCGCTATGAGATGGTGCTGGAGGGCTATGGGCTGGATCGGATGCTCTTCTACCAGGGGGATCTGATCACCTGCGTCTCCTCCACCCATCTGGCCCGCATCACCCCTCTGGGTCGGGTAACTCAGGTCTACGACCTGGGCAGCTATGAGCTGCACCACGACATCTGCTTCGGCGCGGAGGGCAAAGTGGTGGCCCTGGTGGAGGTTATGGAGCGGGAGACCATTGAGGACGTGGTGGTGGAGGTAGACCTGCAGACCGGAGAGGT
The DNA here is from genome assembly GCA_944385305.1 of uncultured Oscillospiraceae bacterium. Lineage (GTDB taxonomy): Bacteria > Bacillota > Clostridia > Oscillospirales > Oscillospiraceae > CALWWS01. The sequence goes on from CALWWS010000021.1 coordinate 1,443, forward strand.
CTGTGAGCTGGTGGACTTCTCCGCCTTTATGGAGGACTTCCGTCTGGAGTACACCTATCCCGTCCCTCTCACCAGCGACTTTTTCTGGCAGGCGGGGGACTGGGACTGGATTCACCTGAACACCGTTCAGTACCTGGAGGAGGATGACAGCCTCATCGTCTCCTCCCGGGAGACCTCCACCATCATCAAGGTGGAGCAGGTTCACAGCCAGCCTGTTCTGGCCTGGATGGCGGGCGACCCGGCTTTCTGGGAGGGCACGGAGTATGAGGACTTCTGCCTTACCCCGGAGGGGGATTTTGTCTACCAGTACGGGCAGCACAGCGTGGAGTACTACGGCCCCGGCGAGAGCGAGGGAGTGTACTACCTCTCCCTGTACAACAACAACTACTGGGCCAACAGCACCCGGGACTACGAGCCTGAGCTGGACGAGAGCGTGTGCACCGCCCTGTACGGGGGCGACGGGGATTACAGCTGGGTCTACGTCTACAAGGTGGACGAAAACCAGGGCACCTTCTCTCTGGAGGAGTCCTTCCCGGTGCCCTATTCCAGCATCGTCTCCAACGCCGCCCCCGCCGGCGAGGCGGGCAACTGGGTGGTGAACAGCGGCGTGGCCAACGTGTACGGGGAGTATGATGACAGCGGCACGCTCATCCGCCAGTTTGCCTACGACTGCTCCATGCAGGGCTACCGCACCTTCAAGGAGGATTTCGTCGGATATTGGTTTGCCTGACAGAAACAAGCAGGGCCCGCCCCGAAGATAGGGGGGCGGGCCTTGACTTTTTTGCAGGAACCCCTATAATGAGTGCGGTACTTTTTTGCCCGGATGGGGAAAAGGGGTTGCAATGATTCTAAGAATATGATACTATTTATTAAACTTGAAGTATAGAACCTGAATGGAAAGGCAGGATGGAAATGAGCAAGAAGCAGGCTCTGACGGAGTTTCACCGCGGCTCCATACTGGCTGTGGCCGAGCGGCTGTTTGCCGAGAAGGGCACCGAGCGCACCACCATGGACGACATTGCCCGGGAGGCGGAGTACAGCAAGGCCACCTTGTACGTCTATTTTCAGAGCAAAGAGGAGATCATCAACGCCATTCTGCTCAGCGGTATGCTGCTGCTGAAAAAGAAGATTCAGGAGGCCATTGACAGCCACACCGACTGGTACCAGGCCTACGACGCGGTGTGCGCCGCCATTGTCCGCTTCTATGATGAAAATCCCACCGCCTACGCCGCCGCCACCGGCGCCATGCCGGTGATGCAGGCCGGGGGGGAGGAGACCAAGGGCATCCCCGAGATCAAGCGGGTCAACGCGGAGATTGACGAGCTGATGGCCAATTTCCTGGTGCGGGGCGCGGCGGAGGGCGCGGTGCGCTCCCAGCTTCCCCCGGTGGAGACCGTGCTCCTCTTCTGGTCCGCCCTGGCGGGTATTGTGCGCACGGCGGACGTGCGGAAAAAGTATATTCAGGAGACGGTTGGCCTCTCCCGGGAGGAGTTTCTCAAGCACGGCTATCGCCTGCTGCTGGCTTCCCTCACCAAGGTGGGCAACTGAATTTGAAAATGAAAAAACTGCCCGGCATCTTTTGATGCCGGGCAATTTTTCTCTATTTAGTCGGTGGTGTAGTTGTCGAAATAGCCCTGGATATGGACGATGGGAGTGCCCTTGTCCCCCGAACCGGAGGTGAGGTCGCACAGAGAGCCGATGAGGTCGGTGATGCGGCGGGGAGTGGTGCCCTGGGCGGCCATGCTGCCCACCAGGGAGCCGTCCTTCTTCTTGATCTCCGCCTCAATGGCGCTGCGCAGCGCCTGGCCGGAGAGGGCGGCGAAGTCGTTGTCCGCCAGATATTTCAGCTTCAGCTCGTTGGGGGTGCCCTCCAGGCCGGCGGTGTAGGCGGGAGAGACCACCGGGTCGGCCAGCTCCCAGATCTTGCCCACCGGATCCTTGAAGGCGCCGTCGCCGTAGACCATGACCTCCACGTGCTTGCCGGTGGCCTCCAGCAGCTTGTTCTGGATGTCCTCCACCAGACCCTGGCAGTCCCGGGGGAAGAGCTTAACCTTGTCCTCGGTGGACTTGTTGGAGCCCAGCAGGCCGTAGCTGGGGTTGTAGCCGCTGCCGTTCACCGGGGCGGTGAGGATCTCGTCCAGGCCGAACACACGCTGTGCGCCGGCGGCCTTGAGCAGGCGCTTGGTGCGGGCGCGGGTGTGGATGTCGCAGGCCAGAACGTCCTTGGTGTAGTTCAGAATGGCCCGGGGGTCGTTGGCGAAGAGGATCTCCACCTCCGCGCCGCTCTCCCGGATGAGCTGGGCGTAGTAGTCCACATAGTCCACACCGGTGAAGGGGTGGACAATCTTGCCGAAGAGGGAGCGGTACTGCTCCAGGGTGAGCACGTCCCGGTAGGGGTCAACCCCCTTCTCGTCCACCAGGTCGATGTCCACCAGGTGGTTGCCCACCTCGTCGGCGGGGTAGGAGAGCATGAGGACGATCTTCTTCGCCCCCTTGGCGATGCCCCGCAGGCAGATGGCAAAGCGGTTCCGGCTGAGGATGGGGAAGATCACGCCCACGGTCTCGCCCCCCAGCTTGGCCTTCACGTCGGCGGCAATGTCGTCCACGCCGGCGTAGTTGCCCTGGGCACGGGCCACAATGGCCTCGGTCATGGCGATGACGTCCCGATCCCGCAGGGAGAAGCCCTCCTCCTTGGCGGCCTCCAGCACGGACTGGGTGACGATCTCCACCAGGTTATCTCCGCTGCGGATGATGGGAGCACGGATCCCCCTTGATACAGTACCGACCATCCGACTCATGCAGCAACACTCCTAATATTGTTCATTTAGCTGTGCCAAACCCGGCACAACGCACATATTATACAGGATAAATGTCGATTTGTAAAACAAAAAATGAGAGAAATTGCGGCAGAGGCAGGATTGACCGGGCCGGAACGGGGTGTTAAACTAAAAAGCAGCAGACAGATAGGGAGGCGGAGGCTATGCTGGAACGCATACAGGCAGTCTATTTCAGCCCCACCGGTGGCACGCGCCGGGCGGCCCTGTGTCTGGGCGAGGCTCTGGCGCGGGAGGTGGTGGAGATCGACCTGTCCCGGCCGGGGCGGCAGGAGCGCCGCTTTACGGCGGAGGACACGGTGCTGGTGGCCGCGCCGGTATTTGGCGGGCGGATCCCTGCCATCCAGGCCGCCTGGCTGGCAAACTGCCTGGGCGGCGGCGCCCGGGCGGTGACGGCGGCGGTGTACGGCGCCCGGGCCTATGAGGACGCCCTGCTGGAGCTCAACGACATCTGCCGGGTGCAGGGCTTCCGGGTGGAGGCCTCCCTGGCCCTGGTGGCCCAGCACTCCATGCTGCCCGCCGTGGCCGCCGGCCGGCCGGACGGGGAGGACGGGGCCTGGATGCGGGGCCGGGCGCAGATGGTGCTGGACAAGCTGGAGCGGGGCGGCGGCGTCTCGGTGCCCGGGAATCGCCCTTATAAACAGTGGACGCCCATGCCGGTCACCCCACAGGTGTCTAACGCCTGCACGTGCTGCGGCCGGTGCGCCGCGGCCTGTCCCACCGGGGCCATCGACCCGGCCCGGCCGGGAGAGACCGACGGGGAGAAGTGCATCCTGTGCATGCGCTGCGTCTCCCTGTGCCCGGCAAAGGCCCGCTCCCTGCCCGCCCCTGCCCGGCAGATGCTGGAGCAGAAGCTGGCCCAGGCCGCCCGGACCCGCCGGGAGAATCAGCTTTTCCTCTGACCGCGCCCACACCAACAGCCCCGCCGGTACTCCGGCGGGGCTGTTTTTTACTCAAAGTGCAGATCCGGGGGGACGTCCAGCTCCTTGGGGATGGGGCTGCCGTTCTTTTTCCGCTGGCGGACGCACTCGGTGAGCAGGTACTCGATCTGGCCGTTCACCGAGCGGAAGTCATCCTCTGCCCAGGCGGCAATGGCGGCGTACAGGCTGGCGGACAGGCGCAGGGGGATCTGCTTTTTCGGCTCGGCCGCCATCTCAGTACAGGCTGCCGGAGTTGACCACCGGCTGTGCGTCCCGGTTGCCGCAGAGCACCACCAGCAGGTTGGACACCATGGCCGCCTTGCGCTCCTCGTCCAGCTCCACCACCTGCTTTTGGTTCAGCCGCTCCAGGGCCATCTCCACCATGCCCACCGCGCCGTCCACAATCATCTTCCGGGCGTCAATGATGGCGGAGGCCTGCTGGCGCTGGAGCATCACCGCGGCGATCTCCGGGGCGTAGGCCAGGTAGGTGATCCGGGCCTCCAGAATCTCCAGACCCGCCTGGGCAACCTTGCTCTGGATCTCGTTTTTGATGCGCTCGGCCACCACCTCGCTGGAGCCACGCAGGCTGCCCTCGTCCGCCACCCCATCCCCGGTGGTGTCCACGTTGGGGGCCACGTCGTAGGGGTAGATGCGCACGATGTTGCGCAGGGCGCTGTCGCACTGGAGGGACAAGAACTCCTTGTAGTTGTCCACCGCGAATACCGCCTTGGCGGTGTCCGTAATCTGCCAGGTCACCGCGATGCCGATCTCCACCGGGTTGCCCAGGCAGTCGTTGATCTTCTGGCGGTTGTTGTTCAGGGTCATAATCTTCAGGGAGAGCTTTTTGCTCGCCAGGTTGATCTCGTTTTTGGCAGGGCGCTTGGGCTCATCGCTCACGTCCCCGCTCTGGTTGAGCCGGGTTTTGGCCGCCGGGTTGACGCTGGTGCAGAAGGGGTTGACGAAGTAGAACCCCGCCCCCTTCAGGGTGCCCACGTACTTGCCGAACAGGGTGAGCACCAAAGCCTCCTGGGGGTTGAGCACCTTCAGCCCGCAAAAGAGAATCCAGCCCAGGCAGATCCACACCCAGCACAGAAGGTAGAGAGCCAGACCCACAGCCGACCGGGGGCCGGAGAACCAGCCGGGCAGCG
>CALWWS010000022.1 GCA_944385305.1 uncultured Oscillospiraceae bacterium
GCACCCTGGAGCTGCTCACCGGCGCCTTCGCCGGGCAGACGGTCACCGGGGTAAACATGCTCAACGGCTCCCTGGAGCAGGACAAGCTCTACGCCGTGGGGGACAAGGCCCTGGCGGTGGTCAGCCACAGCGGCGGCACCATCACCAACGTCACCATGTCCGACCACTACCGGCTGGGCTGGGAGGGGGCGCTGGCCCTCATCTTCGCCCTGTTTCTCATCCTCTTCGCCGGGCGCACCGGCGTGCGGGCCATCTTCTCCTTCGTGCTCACCGTGCTGATGCTGTGGAAGGTGCTGGTGCCCGTCTACCTGAAGGGGTACAACCCCATTTTGGTGGGCCTGGCGGTGACCGTGGCCCTCACCGTGATCATCATCGCCCTGGTGTACGGCTTCGACCGCCGGTGCGCCGCGGCGGTGGGGGGCTGCTTTCTGGGCATTTTGGTCACCTGCGTGCTGGGGGCGCTGTTCACCGATCTGTTCCGCATCCACGGGGCGGTGATGGCCTACTCGGAGAGCCTGCTCTACGCCGGCTACCAGCACCTGAACCTGACGGAGATCTTTATGGCCTCTATCTTCATCGGCTCCTCCGGGGCGGTGATGGATCTCAGCGTGGACATCTGCTCGGCGGTGAACGAGGTGGTGGACAAGCGCCCCGACATCTCCTGGCGGGAGGCGGTGAAATCGGGGCTCAACGTTGGCCGGGCGGCCATGGGCACCATGACCACCACCCTGCTGCTGGCCTATTCGGGGGGCTATGTGGCCCTGCTCATGGTGTTTATGGCCCAGGGCACCCCGGTGGAGAACATCCTCAACTACAAGTATGTGGCCTCGGAGATCATCCACACGGTAGTGGGCTCCTTCGGCCTGGTCACCGTGGCCCCCTTCACCGCCTTCACCAGCGGCCTGCTGCTGGCCCGGCGGAAGGGCAGATAATTTCATCTGTTCAGCCCCGCCTCCTCTGTGGTAGAATAGCCGCAAAGCGGAAAAGGAGATGGGGACATGGATCGGATTTTTCTTCTGGAGGACGACGAGACGCTGGGGCGCGGGATCGCCATGGCCCTGGCGGGGCCGGAGGTGCGCGTCACCTGCGGGGCCAGCCTGGCCCAGGCGCGCCAGGCGCTGGCGGAAGCCGGGTTCGACCTGCTGATTCTGGATGTGAACCTCCCGGACGGCAGCGGCCTGACCCTGCTGCGCCAGCTGCGGGCGGCCGGGGACGGCACCCCGGTGATCCTGCTCACCGCCAACGATCTGGAACTGGACGAGGTGACCGGCCTGGAGGCGGGGGCGGACGACTACATCACCAAGCCCTTCTCCCTGGCGGTGCTCCGGGCGCGGGTGAACGCCCAGCTGCGCCGCGGCGCGCCCAAGGCGGCCTGCGCCGTGTCCACCGGCCCCTTTGTCTTTGACTTTGCCAAGATGGACTTCCGCCGGGACGGCGGGCCGGTGGAGCTGTCCAAGACCGAGCAGAGGCTGCTGCGGGCGCTGGTGGAAAACCGGGGGCATGCGGTAACCCGCGCCCAGCTGGTGGACTGGGTGTGGACCGACGGGGCGGAATTCGTGGAGGAAAACGCCCTGTCCGTCACGGTCAAGCGGCTGCGCAGCAAGCTGGAGGCCGACCCCTCCCGGCCGGAATATCTCAAGACGGTGTACGGCATCGGCTACACCTGGGCGGTGCAGCCATGACGGGGCACCTTGCGGCCGGCGCCGCCCTGCTGCTGGCCCTGGCCGTGGTTATCGCCGGCCGCTGGCGGATCTCCCGCACCGTCCGGCGGCTGGACGAGATGCTGGCCAGGGCGATGAGCGGCGGCTTTTCCGAGGAGACCTTTGACGAGAGCCGGCTGTCCGCCCTGGAGAGCCGGCTGGGCCGCTATCTGGCGGCCTGCGCCCTGTCCGAGCGGAACGTGCGGGAGCAGAAGGATCGGATCAGCGCCCTCATCTCCGACATCTCCCACCAGACCAAGACCCCGGTGGCCAATCTGCAGCTGTACGCCCAGCTGCTCTCAGAGCAGCCGCTCACCCCCCAGGGGAGGGACTGCTCCGCCGCCATCTCCGCCCAGGCGGAGAAGCTGCAGAACCTGATTGACGCGCTGGTCAAGACCTCCCGGCTGGAGACGGGGATTCTGGCCCTCCACCCCCAGCCCGGGGCCATCGCCCCGGTGGTGGAGCGCGCCGCCGGGCAGTACGCCCTCCGGGCGGCGGAAAAGGGGGTCGCCCTCACGGTGGGGCAGGCGGACGGCACCGCCGTCTTTGACCCCAAGTGGACGGAGGAGGCCCTTTGCAACCTGCTGGACAACGCCATGAAGTACACCCCATCCGGCGGGGCGGTGACGGTGGAGGTGAAAAACTACCCGCTGTTCTCCCGCATCCAGGTGGCCGATACCGGCCCGGGCATCCCGGAGGGAGAGCAGACCAAGATTTTCGGGCGGTTTTACCGCGCGCCCGGAAGCTACCAGGCGGAGGGGGTGGGCATCGGCCTCTACCTCACCCGGCAGATCGCGGAAAAGCAGGGCGGCTACGTGAAGGTGGACAGCGCGCCGGGCCGGGGGAGCGCCTTTTCCCTGTTCCTGCCCCGGGACACCGGGGAATGCGGACAGGCAAAACCGGAAATGTGACACAACCGTCACATTCTGGAAAGGACCAGGACAGATTTCCGTGGTAAAGTCTGTATTGTCAAAAGACGGTACAGACTTTTTTTCTTGGAGGAGACGCGTATGACCATTTTACAGACCAGAGAGCTGAAAAAATACTACGGCGCCGGGGACACCCAGGTGAAGGCGCTGGACGGCGTGGATCTGCAGGTGGAGCAGGGGGAGTTTGCGGCCATTGTGGGTACCTCCGGCTCGGGCAAGTCCACCCTGCTGCACATGCTGGGCGGGCTGGATCGGCCCACCTCAGGCACCGTCACGGTGGACGGCAGGGATATCTTCACCCTGAAGGACGAGGCCCTGACCATCTTCCGCCGCCGGAAGATCGGCTTTGTGTTCCAGTCCTACAACCTGGTGCCGGTGCTCAGCGTGTGGGA
>CALWWS010000023.1 GCA_944385305.1 uncultured Oscillospiraceae bacterium
AGGAGAAGCTGGACGCTGTGGCCTGGCCCAAGGTGGAGATTGTGGACGTGGGCAAGGACGGTTTCAGCTTCAAGGCTCTGGTCACTGTGCGTCCCGAGGTCACTCTGGGCGAGTACAAGGGCCTGACTGCTGAGAAGAACGACGTCAACGTCACCGACGAGGATGTGGACAACGAGCTCAAGCCCTACATCAGCCGCGCCACCCGTATGGTCACCGTGGAGCGGGAGGCCAAGAACGGGGACACCGTGGTCATCGATTTTGAGGGCTTCAAGGACGGCGAGCCCTTTGCGGGCGGCAAGGGCGAGGGCCACAGCCTGGAGCTGGGCTCCGGGTCCTTCGTGCCCGGCTTTGAGGAGCAGCTGGTGGGCGCAAAGGCCGGTGACGAGAAGGAGCTGGACATCACCTTCCCCGAGGACTACCACGCCGATCTTGCCGGCAAGGCCGTTGTTTTCAAGGTTAAGGTTCACGAGGTGAAGGAGAAGCAGGAGCCTGTGGTGGACGATGAGTTTGCCAAGGACGTGTCCGAGTTCGACACCCTGGAGGAGTTCAGGAAGAGCCTGGCCGAGCGTGTGAAGGAGCGCCGTGAGTCTCAGGCCAAGCGGGACTTTGAAAACAGCCTGATGAGCCAGGTTACCGAGAACATGCAGGTGGAGATCCCCGAGGCCATGATCGACTTTGAGGCTGAGCAGATGGTCAACGAGATGGCCCAGCGCATCACCTCCCAGGGCCTCTCCTTCGAGCAGTATATGACCATGACCGGCATGAATATGGACATGATGAAGTCTCAGGCTATGGAGCCTGCGGGCAACCGGGTGCGCCGTGATCTGGCCCTGGGCGCCATTGTGGCCGCTGAGAACATCACCGTCTCCGACGAGGAGAAGGCGGAGGAGTCCAAGCGCCTGGCCGAGCAGTACAGCGTCACCGAGGAGGAGGCCAGAAAGGCCATCTCTGAGGAGGACGTGGCCAAGGAGCTGTCCTACCGCAAGGCGGAGAGCCTGATCTACGACACCGCCAAGGTGGGTAAGGCCCCCGCCAAGAAGAAGACCGCCGCCAAGAAGACCACCAAGAAGGCGGAGGAGGGCGAGGAGGAGACCCCCGCCGAGGAGAAGCCCAAGAAGACCACTGCCAGAAAGAGCACCAAGAAGAAAGAGGAAGAGGCGCAGCCTCAGGCGGCGGAAGAGGAATAATTACGCCGCAGGCGGGCATACTGTGTGATGTGACTGCCTGCCCGGGCTTGGGGAGGATGGTCGGGCGCCTCCGGCGCCTTTACATCAAAACAAAGGAGAGCCACAACCATGAGTTTAGTCCCTTACGTAGTGGAGCAGACCAGCCGGGGAGAGCGTTCCTACGACATTTTCTCCCGCCTGCTCAACGACCGCATTGTGTTTTTGGGTGAGGAGGTCAACGACACCACCGCCAGCCTTGTGGTAGCCCAGCTTCTCTACCTGGAGGCCCAGGATCCGGACAAAGACATCCAGTTTTATATCAACAGCCCCGGCGGATCGGTAACTGCCGGCATGGCCATCTACGACACCATGCAGTATATCAAGTGCGACGTGTCCACTATCTGCATCGGCATGGCGGCCAGCATGGGCGCCTTCCTGCTCTCCTCCGGGGCCAAGGGCAAGCGTCTTGCCCTGCCCAACGCGGAGATCATGATTCACCAGCCCTCGGGCGGCGCTCAGGGGCAGGCCTCCGACATCAAGATCCACGCCGACTGGGTGCTCAAGACCAGGGAGAAGCTCAACCGCATTCTGGCGGAGAACACCGGCCGCTCCATTGAGGAGATCGCCCGGGACACCGAGCGGGACAACTTCATGTCCGCCGCCACCGCCATGGAGTACGGCATCATCGACAAGGTAATTGACAAGCGGTAACGCGCAAACAGGGGAGCGGGGAACTGGTACGCCCCGCTCCCTTTGAGTATGAAAGACTTGAGGTATTTTAAGTATGCCGAAAAATGACGAGCGCAAGCCGGTGCGCTGCTCCTTCTGCGGCAAGCACCAGGAGCAGGTTTCCCGCATCATCGCGGGGCCCGGCGCCTACATCTGCAACGAGTGCGTCCACCTGTGCATGAGCATTCTGGACGACGACTACGACCCGGAGGAGCAGAACTCGCCCGACATCCCCGATGTGATCCCCACCCCCCGGGAGATCCGGGACGTACTGGATCAGTATATCATCGGGCAGGACGCGGCCAAGGTCGCCCTTGCCGTGGCGGTATACAATCACTATAAGCGCATCTACTTCGGCGGCGGGGACGACGTGGAGCTGCAGAAGAGCAATATCCTGCTCATCGGCCCCACGGGCTGCGGAAAGACCCTGTTTGCCCAGACCCTGGCCCGCATTCTGAAGGTGCCCTTTGCCATTGCCGACGCCACCACGCTAACCGAGGCGGGCTATGTGGGCGACGATGTGGAGAACATCCTGCTGCGGCTGGTGCAGGCCGCCGACTTCGATGTGGAGCTGGCCGAGCGGGGTATCATCTATGTGGACGAGATCGATAAAATTGCCCGCAAGAGTGAGAACACCTCCATTACCCGGGACGTATCCGGCGAGGGGGTGCAGCAGGCCCTGCTGAAGATTCTGGAGGGTACCGTGGCCAACGTCCCCCCCCAGGGCGGCCGCAAGCATCCCCACCAGGAGTTCATCCAGATCAACACCAAGAACATTCTCTTCATCTGCGGCGGCGCCTTTGCCGGGATTGAGAAGATCATCGAGCAGCGTCTGGACAAGAAGACCATCGGCTTTGGCGCGGACATCCAGACCCGGAAGGAGCGGGATACCGCCGGCGTGCTCAAGGAGATCCAGCCCCACGACCTGCTCAAGTTCGGCATCATCCCCGAGCTGGTGGGCCGCCTGCCGGTGATCACCTCTCTCAACGCCCTGGACAAAAACCAGCTGGTGCGCATTCTCACCGAGCCCAAGAACGCCCTGGTCAAGCAGTACCAGAAGCTGCTGGAGTATGACATGGTGGATCTGGACTTTGAGACCACCGCCCTGGAGGCGGCGGCCGACAAGGCCATCGAGCGGGGCATCGGCGCCCGCGGCCTGCGGGCGGTGCTGGAGGAGGTCATGACCCCCGTGATGTACGAGGTGCCCTCCGACCCCACCATTACACGAGTGACCATTACCCGGGAGAGCATCCAGGAGGGGACGGCCCCCGCCGTGGAGCACGACCCGGAGCGGACGCAGCGGCCCCGGCTGGGCGGCGCGTCCCTGCGGGCAGAGCAGGGGGGCACCCCGCTGCACGGTAATGTCTCCTGAATAGCACTGACATGGGTACAGACAGCGGGGCGGGGGAGTATCCCTCGTCCCACTGTGTTTATTTTCCCGTTTCGAGAAGGAAGGGATTGCAATGGAATTCCAAACCCCTGTTACTATGCCGGCCCTGGCACTGCGGGGCCTGACCATATTCCCCAGCACCATGCTCCATTTCGATGTGGGGCGCGAGCCCTCCATCAAGGCCCTGGACGAGTCCATGACCAGCGGCCAGCCCATCTTCCTGGTGGCCCAGCGGGATCTCTCTGTGGAGTCCCCCCAGATGGAGGACCTTTACACCATCGGCACTATCAGCAATGTGCGCCAGATCCTCCGCCTGCCGGGGGACAACGTGCGGGTGATGGTGGAGGGAGTGGGCCGGGGCCGCCTGCGCAGCCTGATTCAGACCACCCCCTACCTCATGGCCGAGGTTGAGGAGATCCAGACCGAAAGCCCTGTAAAGCGTTCTGCCCGTACAGAGGCGCTCATCCGCCGTACCTACGAGCTGTTTGAGCAGTACATTGAGCTGGCCCCCAAGATGACCCCCGATATTCTCCTGTCTGTACTGGCCAGCGAGGACCCGGGCTATATCGCCGACTACATTGCCCAGAACCTGGCCATGCGCACGGCGGACAAGCAGGCCATTCTGGAGGAGCTGCGCCCGGTGCGCCGCCTGGAGAAGCTCTATCAGACCCTGCGCCGGGAGGTGGAGATCCTCCAGCTGGAGCTGAACATGCAGGGCAAGGTGCGGGATCAGCTTACCCGCAGCCAGCGGGACTACTTCCTGCGGGAGCAGCTCAAGGTCATCCAGCAGGAGCTGGGGGAGGAGAGCTCCGGCGGGGACAGCGAGATGGAGGAGTACCACCAGAAGATTGAGGCGGCCCATCTGGACCCGGCGGTGAGCGAGAAGCTGCTCAAGGAGCTCTCCCGGCTGGAGAAGCAGCCCTTCGGCTCGGCGGAGGCCACGGTGATCCGCAACTATCTGGACACCTGCCTGGAGCTGCCCTGGAACAAAAAGACAAAGGAGCGGGTGAATGTAACCGTCGCCCGCAAGGTGCTGGACGCCGACCACTACGGCCTGGAGAAGGTAAAGGAGCGGATTCTGGAGTTTTTGGCGGTCAAGCAGCTCGCTCCTGAGCTAAAGGGACAGATCCTCTGCCTGGTGGGCCCCCCCGGTGTTGGCAAGACCTCGGTGGCCACCAGCGTGGCCCGGGCCCTGAACCGGAAGATGGCCCGCATCTCTCTGGGCGGTATCCATGACGAGGCGGAGATCCGGGGCCACCGCAAGACCTACGTGGGTGCCATGCCCGGACGGATCATCAATGCAATACGTCAGGCGGGCAGCTGCAACCCCCTGCTGCTGCTGGACGAGATTGACAAGCTGGGCTCCGACCAGCGCAGCGATCCATCCTCCGCGCTGCTGGAGGTGCTGGACGCCGAGCAGAACAGCACCTTCCGGGATCACTTCCTGGAGATCCCCTTTGACCTGTCCGACGTGCTGTTCATCACCACCGCCAATACCACCGAGACCATTCCTCGGCCTCTGCTGGACCGGATGGAGCTTATCGAGCTGACCAGCTATACCGATGAGGAGAAGGTGCAGATTGCAAAGCGCCATCTCATCCCCAAGGAGCTCAAGCGCCACGGGCTCAGGCGTGCCCAGCTGAAGATTGACGACGAGGCCATCCGGGCGGCTATCACGGGCTACACCCGGGAGTCCGGGGTGCGCCTGCTGGAGCGGCAGATTGCCGCCCTTTGCCGCAAATCCGCCATGCGTGTGGTATCTGACGGTGTAAAGTCTGTTCATATTACAGATAAGAATCTGGAAGAGTTTTTGGGCGTTCCCCGCTATCACCCGGAGCGCATGCCCCGCACCCCCCAGATTGGCCTGGTCAACGGGCTGGCCTGGACCCAGGTGGGCGGCGAGCTGCTGGAGGTAGAGGTGGGTGTGGTGCCCGGCACCGGCAAGGTGGAGCTCACAGGCAATCTGGGCGACGTGATGAAGGAGAGCGCCCAGGCCGCCCTGTCCTATATTCGCAGTCGTACCCAGCAGCTGGGCATCCCGGAGAACTTCCACAAGGAGAAGGATATCCACGTCCACTTCCCGGAGGGGGCGGTGCCCAAGGACGGCCCCTCCGCCGGTATCGCTATCACCACCGCCATGGTTTCCGCCCTTACTGGGATCCCGGTGAAGCAGGAGCTGGCCATGACGGGGGAGGTGACCCTGCGGGGCAGAGTGCTGCCCATCGGCGGGCTGCGGGAAAAGACCATGGCAGCCTACCGCAACGGCATCAAAACGGTAATCCTCCCGGCAGACAACGAGAAGGATTTGGAGGAGATTGACCAGACTGTGCGCGCTGCCCTGCGCTTTGTGCCTGTGGAGCAGGTGGACGCTGTGCTGGCCGAGGCGCTGGATGCGGGCGGGCTGGATGCTTCCGTGGCCGCCCTGGCGCCGGTGGAGGAGAGCGCGGCCACCAACGCTGTAAGCAGCTTCAGACAGTAAGAGAGGAGGCGGAGCATGGGCCTCAACATACACAAGGCGGAGTTTGTCCGTTCTGCCGCCAAGGCGGGGGACTTCCCAAGGGATGGGCTGCCCCAGGTGGCCTTTGCCGGCCGCTCCAATGTGGGCAAGTCCTCAGTGATCAACCGCCTGCTGGGCAGAAAGAACTTCGCCCGGGTGGGCGCGGCGCCGGGCAAGACCACCCATATTAATTACTTCCTCATCGACGGGAAGTTCTATCTGGTGGATTTGCCCGGATACGGCTACGCCAAGGTATCCCAGGCGGAGAAGGAGCGCTGGGCCAGACTGATGGAGAGCTGGTTTGCCGACACCACCCTGATGACCCTGGGGATTATGATTGTGGACGCCCGCCACAAGCCCACGGTGGACGACTGCGGCATGGCCCGGTGGTTCCGTGAGAGCGGCCGCCCCTTTGCGGTAGCGGCCAACAAGCTGGACAAGCTCAAGAAGAGCGAGATCGAACCCAACCTGACCAGAATCCGGGAGACCCTGGAGCTGGACGATACTGTAAGGCTAATTCCCTTTTCAGCAGAGAAGGGAGACGGGCGGCTGGAGCTGCTCACTCTGATTGCGGAGCACGCGGGGGAGACGCTATGAGATATGTAAGAATTGACCGGGAGGGGACGCCTGTCTGGGGGGTGCTCCAGGGGGATGTGGTGCGCACCCTGGCCGCTCCGCCCTTTGACGGGATCTGCTACGACGGGGGCAGCGCCCTGCTGTCCGAGTGCAGGCTGCTGGCCCCCTGCCAGCCCACTAAAATCGTGTGCGTGGGCAAGAACTACTACGACCACGCGGTGGAGATGGGGGACGGAATCCCCGACCGGCCCATTCTCTTTCTCAAGGGGCCCAACACCCTCAACCACCCGGAGGGGAGCATCACCGCCCCCGCCTTTGTGCAGCGGCTGGACTACGAGGCCGAGCTGGCCTTTGTCATCGGCCGCCGGGCCAGAAATGTGGCGGCGGAGGACTATAGCCGGTATATTCTGGGCTACACCTGTCTCAACGACATCACCGCCCGGGATGTGCAGAAGGAGGATGGCCAGTGGACCCGGGCCAAGAGTATGGACGGCTTTGCCCCTGTGGGCCCGGTGCTCACCGACGAGGTGGACCCCGCCGACCTGGGACTGGAGCTGCGGCTCAACGGCACTGTGATGCAGGCGGGGCGCACCAGCCAGTTTATGACCAAGGTGCCTCAGCTTCTGGCCTTTATCACCGCTTCCATGACCCTGGAGCCGGGGGATGTGGTCACCACCGGCACCCCATCCGGCATTGGGCCTATGACGCCTGGAGATGTGGTGGAGGTGGAGATCGAGGGTATCGGCGTGCTGCGCAACTATGTGAAATAGAATCCGGCAGGGAGAGGGCGGCAGAGCTGCCTTCTCCCTGTTGAGTTTCCAGGCGTAATTTGCTATAATGATAGTAATTTCCGGCCCTCCTGCACCGTGCTTCGGGCGGAGGAGCGGCGAGGAGGACTTTGCCCTTGGGTTCTGTGAGCGAGTTTGTGCAGAATATGGACTGGTGGGGCCTCATCGCCCTGCTGCTTACTGCTGTGGCGGCGCTGCTGTGCATCACCGTGCATGAGCTGTGCCACGGCCTTGCGGCCTACCGCTTGGGCGACCCCACGGCCAAAAACGCCGGGCGGCTCACCCTCAACCCACTGCGCCATCTGGATTTTCTGGGACTTATTATGATGCTGGTGGTCAAGGTGGGCTGGGCCAAGCCGGTACCCATCGACATGCGCAACTTCCGCAATCCCAAGCGGGGCATGGCCCTCACCGCCCTGGCGGGGCCCGCCTCCAACTTCCTCATCAGCCTGGTCTCGGTGGGGATCTGCTCGGCCATCTTTCATTTTGCCGTGGTGAGCAAGGTATCCCTGCTGCTTCTCAGTTTTTTTGCCAATCTGGCCCTGCTGGGTACCGGCATGGGGCTTTTTAACCTCATCCCCATCTCCCCCCTGGACGGGTCCAAGGTGCTGCTCTCCCTGCTGCCCGACCGGGCCTGCTACACGGTGCTGCGCTATGAGCGCTTTGTGATGGGGGCGCTGATCGTGCTCACTCTGCTGGGGGTGTTTCAGCGCCCCCTGTCTTTTCTCATGGTTCACGTGCTCAACGCCTTTTGTACGGTGACCGGCATGCCTCTGGTCAACCTGCTCTGGGCCCTGGATGTGACCGAAATTCTGCGGATGCTTTGAGGTGACCTGCCATCGAAACGCCGATTTTTCACCTGGAAAAGGTGGTCAAGGCCAAAAACGCCGACCCGGAGGACTTCAACGGCCCCCTGGATCTGATTTTGCACCTGCTCTCCAAGAACAAGATGGAGATCAAGGACATCCAGCTGGCCCTGATTCTGGATCAGTACCTGGCCTGGATTGCCCAGCGCCAGCAGATGGATCTGGAGGTGGCCAGCGAGTTTGTCACCATGGCGGCCCATCTGGTGTACATCAAGACCCGTATGCTCCTCTCCATCCACGACGAGGAGGCCCTGTCCGAGATGGAGCAGCTCATTGCCTCCCTGGAGGAGCACCAGCGCCACGAGAACTACGAGCGGCTCAAGGGGGTAATTCCCCAGCTCTCCGACCGCTACGCCGTGGGGCGGGACTACATCACCAAGGTGCCCGAGCACATCCCGGTAAACAAGACCTACCGGTACGTTCACAAGGGGGAGGATCTGCTGCGGGCCATGACGGCAGTGCTGGAGCGTGCGGATCATAAGCTGCCGCCCCCCATGGCCGCCTTTGAGGGCATTGTGGGGCGGGAGCCCTACCCGGTGGCCGACAAGGCGGGGGAGATTCTCCAGCGTCTGGTGCGCTTTGGAGTGACCCGGTTCCGGGCCCTCTTTCACGGCAACCGAAGCCGCTCGGAGATTGTGGCCACTTTTATCGCCGTGCTGGAGTTGTGCAAGGCCAGGCGGCTGCGCCTGGCGGGGAGCGAGTCGGACTGTACCGTCACCTGCACGGAGGGGCAGGGGGAGGAAAAGCTGGAATTTTCCACCGACGGCGCTTATGAATCGGAGACTGCGGGGTAGAATATGGAATTGAAGGAAATGGAATCCGCCATTGAGGCCATCCTCTTTGCAGCCGGGGAACCGGTGGGGGTGGAGCGGCTCTGCCTCACCCTGGAGGCGGACAGGCCCACGGTGGACGCGGTGTGCCAGCGCCTGGCGGATCATTACAGCTATGAGCGGCGGGGGATTCGGCTCATCCGGCTGGACAACTGTTACCAGCTGTGCTCCTCCCCGGAGTACGCCCCCCATATCCGCCGCGCCTTTGAAAGCCGAAAGCCCGCCCGGCTCTCACAGCCCGCCCTGGAGGTGTTGGCTGTCATTGCCTACTACCAGCCCGCCACCCGGGCCTATGTGGACCAGGTGCGGGGAGTGGACAGCTCCTACACCGTGGGTCTGCTGCTGGAGCGGGATCTCATTGAGGAGTGCGGCCGTCTGGCGGTACCCGGCCGGCCCATCCTGTACCGCACCACCCAGAATTTTCTGCGCTCCTTCGGCCTGTCCAGTCTGGAGGAGCTGCCCGAGCTACCCAGCGCCGCGCCGGAGGACGGCCAGCTCACCTTGGAGATGCAGGCGGCGGTGGAGCGGCTGCGGGCCGCCGGGGCGGAGCAGGACGGCGGGCAGGAGGAGAAGGAGGAGGCGTAACCCCCATGAAGGCGCTGATAACCCTGGCGGCGATTGCGGCGGCTGTGCTGCTCATCTCCCTGGTCCGGCTGGGCGTCCGGGTGGAGTACAGCCATGGCGGTCTTACCGCGTCAGCCCGGGTGGGACCGGTGTCCATTCCTCTCTATCCCCGCCCCAAGGGAAAGCCAGGGGAGAAGAAGAAGCAAAAGAAGGCCGCCAAGGCGGAAAAAAAGAAGGACGGGGAAAAAGAGAAAAAGGGCGGTCCTCTGGCTGGGGTGAAGCAGTATCTCCCCCTCATCTGCGAGGCGGCGGGCCGGCTGAAGCGGAGCATCTGCATCGATGTTTTTCTCCTGGATTTCACCGCCGCCGCTTCCGACCCGGCCACGGCCGCCCTGGCCTTCGGCGGGGCCAACGCCGCAGTAGGTATGATTTGGCCGCTGATTGCGCAGAATTTTAAGGTAAAGCAGCGGCGTATCCGCACGGCAGTGGATTACAGCAGCAGCAAGCCGGCGGTCTATCTCTATGTATCGGCCACCCTGCGGGTAGGACAGGCTGTCGCCCTGGCCATTCCCCTGGCGTGGAAATTCATCTCCCTCTCCCGTGACAAACGGGCAGAGGAGCAGGCTCAACAACCCAAACAGAGAGAGGCGGTATAACCATGGAAAAACAGCATTCCATCAACGATCTGCTCACCAACACCATGCAGAAGATCCGGGAGCTGGCCGACGCCAACACCATTGTGGGCCAGCCCATCCACACGGACAACGTAACCATCATCCCCGTCTCCAAGGTGAGCCTGGGCTTTGCCTCGGGGGGCAGCGATTTTGCTGTTAAGGGTCAGAAGCCGGAGGGGGACAGCGGCTTCGGCGGCGGCAGCGGCGCGGGGGTAAATATCTCTCCCGTGGCCTTCCTGGTGGTCAAGGGGGACAGCGTGCGGCTGCTGCCCGTGGCCCCTCCCGCCGCCACGACCCTGGATCGGGTGGTGGAGATGGCCCCCGAGGTCATTGACAAGGTGACCGATTTTATTGAGAAGCAGCAGAACAAGGATAAGGAGAAGGATAAAGAGCTCTTCTAATCCTCATACTAGCAGCATCGCAATATAATGAGGTGATGCTGCTTGTTCAAACGCGCGTTGTCCGCTGCTCTGGCTGTGTGCCTGCTTTTATCCGGCCTTCCCCGGGCGGAAGCCGCCGGCGCTCCATCCCTCTCCGCCCAGAGCGCCATTTTGGTGGACTGTGAGACCGGGCGGGTGCTCTACGCCAAAAACGCCGATGAGCCCCGGGCCATTGCCAGCATTACCAAGCTGCTCACCGCCCTGGTGGCGGTGGAGTGTCAGCCGGATGTGAGCCAGACGGTGACCATCCGGGCGGAGTGGACGGGGGCGGAGGGCTCCTCCCTCTACCTGAAGGAGGGGGACACCATCACCCTGGAGGGGCTGCTCTACGGGCTGCTGCTCAATTCGGGCAACGACGCGGCGGTGGCCATCGCCGGCTACTGCGCCGGGGATGTGGATACCTTTGTGGATTGGATGAACCAGAGGGCGGCGGACATCGGCATGACCAACAGCCACTTTGTCAACCCCAATGGCCTGAGCCACGAGGATCACTACTCCACCGCCGCCGACATGGCAAAGCTGGCCCGGGTGGTGATGGACAACGAGATCCTCGCCCGGATTGTAGCCACAAAGTCCATCACCATTGACGGACGCAGCTTTACCAACCACAACAAGCTGCTCTGGCAGTATGAGGGCTGTGTGGGTATGAAGACGGGGTACACAGACAAGGCCGGGCGTACCCTGGTCTCCTGTGCCCAGCGGGGGGAGCAGCGGCTTATCGCCGTCACCCTGAATGACCCCAACGACTGGGCGGATCACGCAGCTCTGTTTGACTACGGCTTTTCCGTCTGGCACCGGCAGGTTCTGGCTCTGGCGGATCGCCGGGTGAGTACGGTTCCCGTGTCCGGCAGCCTGCGCCGCTTCGTAGGGGTAATTACCGCCAAGGATGTGTACTACCCCCTCACCGCCCAGGAGCGGGTCACAGCCAAAATTGTCCTGCCGGAGCAGGTGGACGCCCCTGTGGAGGGAGGAACCATTGCCGGACGGATCACCTTCTACCTGGAGGAGCAGGAGATCGGGGAGACCTATCTGCTCTATGAGGATGATGTGGCGGACGACCGGGACAGCGGCGGCATTTTTACCCGTATTTTCCGGCTGTTCAGCGGACGCGGCGGGGCGGAGAGCCCCGCCGCGTTCTGGCGGTCGCTTCCCCTGTAAGGGATGGCCGGACAGGCCGGGCCGGAGTTTGCCCGGCCCGTATTACATAGGAGAGCGTGGTGATGGGCTGTGGAGGAGCGCCTGCAAAAAATTCTCTCCGCCCGGGGAGTGGCCTCCCGCCGGAAGGCGGAGGAGTATTTAACTCAGGGCCGGGTCACGGTCAACGGCCGGCCCGCCGCCCTGGGAGACAAGGCTGACCCGGAGCGGGACGAGATCCGTCTGGACGGCAGACCTCTGCCGGCGCTGGGGACACGCACCTATCTGATGCTCAACAAGCCCCGGGGCTATGTGACCACCCTCTCCGATGAGAAGGGGCGGCGCAGTGTGGCCGATCTGGTGCGCAGCTGCGGAGCCCGGGTTTGGCCGGTGGGAAGGCTGGATCTGGACTCGGAGGGGCTGCTTATCCTCACCGACGACGGCGCCCTTACCCAGGCCCTCCTTCACCCCAGTCATCAGGTGGAGAAGGAGTACCGGGTGTGGGTGCGGGGGGATGTGGAGCGGGCCCTGCCCGTGCTGCGGGGACCCATGGCTCTGGACGGGATTCCTCTGGCCCCCGCCCAGGTCAGCCTGCTGGAGCGGGGGAAGGAGAGCGGTGTGCTCTCGGTGGTGATCCACGAGGGAAGAAACCGGCAGGTACGGCGCATGTGTGACGCAGCCGGCCTGCAGGTCACCCGGCTCCAGCGGGTGCGGGAGGGCGGACTGGAGCTGGGCCAGCTTCCTCCGGGCCGCTGGCGTACTCTCACCAAGCAGGAAATCCGCCATCTTTTTGGCAATACTCCTTGAAAATAGGGGAATTTTGCAAGAAGTTATTTGGTTCTTGCAAAAAAGGATTGATTTTCCCGGTAGAACCAGCTATCATAAGACCATCACACTTTACCGGCCCAAAGGCGGAACGGAAGACCAGGGGGTCTGATAACCATGTCCAAAGATATTCTCTCTGTCATTCAGGCGAATATGAGTACCTTCTCCAAGGGGCAGAAGCTCATCGCCGCGTTTATTCTGGATTCCTATGACAAGGCGGCTTTTATGACGGCCAGCAAGCTGGGCAAGACGGTCAATGTCAGCGAGTCCACGGTGGTGCGCTTTGCCGCTGAGCTGGGCTATAACGGCTATCCCGCCATGCAGAAGGCCCTGCAGGAGATGATCCGCAACAAGCTCACCTCGGTGCAGCGCATCGAGGTGTCCAACGACCGCATCGGCGATCAGGATATTCTCTCCATGGTGATGCAGTCTGATATTGAGAAGATCCATATGACTCTGGAGGAGGCCGACCGGCAGGACTTTGACCGGGCGGTGGACGCCATTGTGAAAGCGCGGCACATTTATATTTTAGGAGTGCGCTCTGCCGCAGCCATCGCCAGCTTTTTGGGCTTCTACTTCAACCTGATCTTCGAGAATGTGACCATTGTCCACGCCACCTCCACCAGCGAGGTATTTGAGCAGCTGCTGCGCATCGGGGAGCAGGATGTGATTCTGGGTATCAGCTTTCCCCGCTACTCCCGCCGCACGGTAAAGGCCATGCAGTTTGCCCACGACCGGGGGGCGGCCGCCATCGCCATTACCGACAGCGAGACCTCGCCCCTGGCCCCGTTCTCCACCCTGACCCTGCTGGCCAAGAGCGATATGGCCTCCTTTGTGGACTCTTTGGTGGCGCCTCTGAGTCTGGTCAACGCCCTGATTGTGGCCATCGGCCGGAAAAAGAACGAGGATCTCGCCCATACCTTTGAGACCCTGGAGCAGATCTGGGACGAGTACGAGGTCTATGAGAAGGTGGAAGGCCAGGCTTGAGTGAGATTGTTGTAATTGGAGGCGGGGCAGCCGGCTGCATGGCCGCTATTACCGCCGCCCGGCATGGCGTGCCGGTCACGCTGCTGGAGCGCAATGCCAAGCTGGGCCGGAAGCTGTACATCACCGGAAAAGGGCGCTGCAACCTGACCAACGACAGCCCGGTGGAGCAGGTGCTGCGCAATATCCCACGCAACAGCCGCTTTCTCACCAGCGCGGTCACCCGCTTCCCACCGGAGCAGGTGAAGGCGTTTTTTGAGCAGGAGGGAGTCCCACTGAAGGTGGAGCGGGGCAGCCGGGTGTTTCCCCAGTCCGACAGGGCGGCTGATGTGATTGACGCGCTGCTGCGCGCCCTGCGCCGGGCCGGGGTGGACATCCGGCAGGATCGGGCCCTCTCCCTGCGCCGGGAGGGGGAAGAGCTGCTGGGCGTGGAGGGGGAGCGGGGGTTTTACCCCTGCCGGGCCGCCGTGGTGGCCACCGGCGGGGTGTCCTACCCCCTGACCGGCTCCACCGGGGACGGATACGCCCTGGCCCAGGCGGCAGGCCACACTGTGGTGCCCCCACGGCCCAGCCTGGTGCCCCTGGAGGCAGTGGAGCCCTGGTGCGCCCAGATGCAGGGCCTCTCTTTGCGCAATGTGGCCATTCAGGTGAAAAACAGCAAGGGCAAGACTATCTTTGCCCAGCAGGGGGAGCTGCTCTTTACCCACTTTGGCCTGTCCGGGCCGCTGATTTTAAGTGCCAGCGCCCATATGACGGACTACGAGACGGACAGCTACCGGATTGTGCTGGATCTCAAGCCCGCCCTGGACGAGGAGACCCTGGACAAAAGGCTGCTGCGGGACTTCACCCAGCGCTCCAACCAGGACTTTCACAATGTGCTGGAGGGGCTGGTGCCCCGGCTGATGGTTCCCGTGCTGGTGGAGTATACACAGATTCCCGCCGGGGAGAAGGCGAACTCCATTACCAAGGCCCAGCGGCGCAGGCTGCTGGAGGCCCTCAAGGGGCTTCGGATTGGAATCAAGGGCCCCAGGCCGGTGGAGGAGGCCATCATTACCGCCGGCGGCGTGAAGGTGTCCCAGGTGGATCCCAAAACCATGGCCTCCAAGCTGGATCCCGGCCTGTTTTTTGCCGGCGAGGTACTGGACGTGGACGGCTATACCGGCGGCTTCAACCTGCAGATTGCCTGGTCTACGGGCCGGGCGGCGGGGGAGGGGGCCGCACAATACTGCCTGGAGGTAGATCGGCTATGACCTATCGGAGCATCGCCCTGGACGGCCCCTCGGGGGCCGGGAAGAGCACCCTGGCCAAAATGCTGGCCCGGGAGCTGGGCTTTTTGTACGTGGATACCGGCGCCATCTACCGCACGGTAGGCCTGCGGGCCTTCCGCTGCGGGGTAGAGCCCGACGACGCGGCGGGAGTGTCCGCCCTGCTGGGGGATCTGAACCTGGACATGGGCTACGGGGAGGACGGCATCCAGCACATGTATCTGGATGGGGAGGACGTGACCGACGCCATCCGCAGGCACGAGATCTCCCGCTATGCCTCCGGCGTGTCCGCCATTCCGGCAGTGCGCGCCTTTCTGCTGGAGCGCCAGCGGGAACTGGCCCGGCACAACAGCGTGATCATGGACGGCCGGTACATCGGCACGGTGGTGCTGCCCCAGGCGGATGTGAAGATCTTTCTCACCGCCGCCCCGGAGGATCGGGCGCGGCGCCGCTATGAGGAGCTGGTGCAGCGGGGAGACAGCCCCGACTACGAGACCGTGCTGCGGGACATGATCCGCCGGGACGAGCAGGACAGCAGCCGCGCCGCCGCCCCTCTGCGCCAGGCGGAGGATGCGGTGGCGGTGGATACCACCGGCAACAGCCTGGAGGAGAGCTTTGATCTCCTGCTGAAAATTATCAAGGAGCGGCTGGAGGCATGAATATTATCTATATTCTGGCGTACATCATTCTCTGGCCCGTGTTCCGCATCATCAAGCCAACCCGCTGCATCAACCACCGCAACATCCCCAAGGGCGGGGCGCTCTACTGCGCCAATCATACCCGGATGAGCGATCCCCTCTTTGTGGCCTACGCCATGGGCTGGCCCCACCAGATCCATGTGATGGCCAAGGAGGAGGTCATGCACTGGCCCATCATCGGCTGGATTCTACGCCATGGTGGAATTTTCGGGGTAAAGCGGGGACAGGCGGACGTGGCGGCAGTACGCACCGCCATGAAATACCTGAAGGACGGGGAAAAGCTGCTCATGTTCCCCGAGGGCACCCGGCATCTGGACGGGGAATTTGGAGACGCCAAGACTGGCGCGGCCATGCTGGCGGTGCGCACCGGTGTGCCCATTGTGCCCGTCTACCTGCCGGCGGAGAAGCGGTGGTTCCGCTTTACCCCCGTGGCCTTTGGGGAGCCCTACCACCCCAAGGTGGCGGGGCGCAAGGGCACCACGGAGGAGTACCGGGCTATTGCGGAGGATCTGATGGAGCGGATTGAGGCACTCAAGCCTCTGGTGGGCCGATGAGGCTGGAGCTGGCCCGCTGCGCCGGGTTTTGTTACGGCGTGCGCCGGGCAGTGAAGCTGGCCGAGCAGGCGGCCGCCGGGGAGACCTCCTGTGTAATGCTGGGGCCCATTATCCATAACGACAGCGTAATCGACTATCTGCGCCGGCAGGGAGTGGGGCTGATTACAGCTCCCGACCAGGCCCCGGAGGGGACGGCAGTGATTGTCCGCTCCCACGGGGAGGGCCAGGCCGCCCACAAAGCCCTGGCGGAGCGGGGCTGTCCGGTGATAGACGCCACCTGTCCCAATGTCTCCCGCATCCACCGCATTGTCTCCCAGGCGGAGGAGGAGGGGCGCCAGGTGGTGATTATCGGCACGCCCACCCACCCGGAGGTGACCGCCATTGCCGGCTGGTGCGCCCATCCCGCCGTTCTGGCAGACGCACAGGCCCTGGAGGAGTGGTTTTCCCGGAACCCCGAACGGCGGGAAATTCCCGTCACCATGGTGTCTCAAACCACCTCTACCAGGATTCTCTGGGATTCCTGCGTAGAAAAAGCAAAAAAACTGTGTACAAACTTAAAAATTTTTGATACAATATGTAATGCTACGTATAAACGGCAGTCCGAGGCGCAGGCCCTGGCCGCCCGCTGTGAGGCGATGATCGTCATCGGCGGGCGGGAGAGCTCCAACACCAAACGGCTGGCCGAGCTGTGCGCGGCGCTCTGCCCGGAGGTCGTTTGGATCGAGCGGGCGGCAGAGCTGGAACCTTCCACCCTGTGTCGGAAGGCTTCTATTGGAATCACTGCGGGCGCATCCACGCCTGAGTGGATTATAAAGGAGGTCTATGACAAAATGAGCGACGAAATCATGGAGATCGAGGAATCCTTTGCTGAAATGCTGGAGAAATCGATCAAGACTTTAAATACAGGGGAGAAGGTAACGGGCGTTGTCACTGGCATTTCGCCCACGGAGATCTATGTGGATCTTGGCACCAAGCACGCCGGTTACATACCGGTGTCTGAGCTGACCGACGATCCCACTGTTAAAGTCGAGGACCTGGTGAAGGTGGGCGACGAGATCGAGACTTATGTTATGCGGGTCAACGATCAGGAGGGTGTTGTCACCCTGTCCAAGAAGCGCCTGGACACCGTAAAGAGCTGGGACG
>CALWWS010000024.1 GCA_944385305.1 uncultured Oscillospiraceae bacterium
GGAGGGGCGCACCCGGGCCATGCTGAAGGTGGAGGACGGGTGCGTCAACGTCTGCTCCTACTGCATCATCCCCTACGCCCGGGGGCCGGTGCGCTCCCTGACCCTGGACAAGGCGGCGGAGCAGGCCTCCGCCCTGGCCGCCCAGGGCTACCGGGAGCTGGTGCTCACCGGCATTGAGATCTCCTCCTGGGGCCGGGACCTGCCGGGGAGGCCCCCCCTGGCCGACCTGGTGGAGGCGGTGTGCGCTGCCGCCCCCGGTGCGCGGGTGCGCCTGGGCAGCCTGGAGCCCCGCACCATTACCCCGGAATTCTGCCGCCGGGCCGCCGCCCTGCCCAACCTGTGCCCTCACTTCCACCTCTCCCTCCAGAGCGGCTGCGACGCCACCCTGGAGCGGATGAACCGGAAATATGATACCAGCCGGTATTATGAGAGTGTAAAATTACTCCGGGAATACTTTGGCCGGCCGGGAATTACCACCGATCTCATTTTGGGCTTCCCCGGGGAGGATGAGGAGGAGTTTGCCCAGACCCTGGCCTTCCTGGAGAAGTGCGCCTTCTCCGCCGTGCACGTCTTCCCCTACTCCCGCCGCCGGGGCACTCCGGCGGCGGCCATGGACGGGCAGGTGCCCAACGGGGTGAAGGAGCAGCGCGCCCACCGGGCGGGAGAGCTGGCGGGGCGGCTGCACCGGGCCTGGCTGGAGAGCTGGGCGGGGAAGACGCTGGACGTGCTCTTTGAGGAGGAGCGGGACGGGCTGTGGCACGGCTACGCCCCCAACTACGCCCCTGTGGCGGTGTGCGCCCCCGGGGAAGCCCTGCACAACGGGGTACGCACTGTATTGCTCAACGGGGTAAAGGGAGATTGCCTCACCGGCATTCTCCTCCCGGCGGAGCGGGTGGTCAAGGCGGAATTTGTGTGATATACTAGTACAATACAAAACCGGGTAAACGTCTCTGGATTTGGCCGGGGAACACATACAGGAGGGAACGGATATGAGCCGCGCGGACGAGCTGTTTATTCAAAATTGCAGGGACATCCTCACCCACGGGGTGTGGGACACCGACCAGCAGGTGCGCCCCCGGTGGGAGGACGGCGCCCCCGCCCACACGGTGAAGAAGTTTGGCGTTATCAACCGCTACGACCTGCGGGAGGAGTTCCCCGTGCAGACCATCCGCAAGATGGCCTTCAAGAGCGCGGTGGACGAGCTGTTGTGGATCTGGCAGAAGAAGTCCAACAACGTCCATGACCTGAATAGCCACATCTGGGACGCCTGGGCGGACGAGAGCGGCTCCATCGGCAAGGCCTACGGCTACCAGCTGGGGGTGAAGCACCGCTACCCCGAGGGGGAGTTTGACCAGGTGGACCGGGTGATTTACGACCTCAGGCACAATCCCGCCTCCCGCCGGATTCTCACCAACCTCTACAACCACCACGATTTGAGTGAGATGGCCCTCTACCCCTGCGCCTACTCCATGACCTTCAACGTCAGCGGGAAAACCCTCAACGCCATTCTCAACCAGCGCTCCCAGGACATGCTCACCGCCAACGGCTGGAATGTGATGCAGTACGCCGCCCTGGTGCACCTGATGGCCAAGGTCTCCGGGCTGGAGGCGGGGGAGCTGGTACACGTGATTGCCGACGCCCACATCTACGACCGCCACGTGAGCGTGGTGGAGGAGATCATTGCCCGCAAGCCCTACCCCGCCCCCACCCTGTGGGTGGACCCGGCGGTGGACAACTTCTACGCATTTACCCCCGACAGCCTCCGGCTGGAGAACTACCAGTACCACCCCCTGGGGACCTCCATCCCCGTGGCGGTGTAGGAGGGGACTGCCATGAATCTGATTGTGGCGGTGGATCGCAGCTGGGCCATCGGCCGGGATGGGGATCAGCTGTGCTATATCTCCGCCGACCTCAAGCGCTTTCAGGCCCTCACCACGGGGCACACGGTGATTCTGGGCCGCAAGACCCTGGCCACCTTCCCCGGCGGGCGGCCCCTGAAAAACCGGCGCAACCTCATCCTCTCCCGCACCCCCGGCTTTGCCCCGGAGGGGGCCCAGGTCTTTTCCGGGCTGGAGGAGCTGCTGGCCGAAGCGGAGGAGGACTCCTTCGTCATCGGGGGGGCGAGCGTGTACCGCGCCCTGCTGCCCCGGTGCGATACCGCCTATGTCACCAAAATTGACGCCGCCTTTCCCGGGGCGGACGCCTTCTTTCCCGACCTGGACGCCGACCCCCATTGGGCGGCGGCGGAGGAGGGGGAGCCCCTGGAGCAGGAGGGACTTGCGTTCCGCTATGTGACCTACCGGCGGGTGAAGTGATGTACCGGGAGGAGATTGAGGCCTATATCCCCCGGAGCGAGCAGGAGGCGGCGGACAAGGCCCGGATCCTGGAGTACCTGCGCCTGTTCCCCGAGAACCTGCTCAGCCGGGAGAACGAGATTGCCCACTTCACAAGCTCCGGCTTTGTGGTCAATACCGACGCCACCAAGGTGCTTATGGCCCACCACAACCTCTACCGGGTGTGGGCCTGGACGGGGGGCCACGCCGACGGGGACGGGGATCTGCTGGCGGTGGCCCTGCGGGAGGCCCGGGAGGAGACCGGGGCGGAGCACATCCGCCCCCTGTCCCCTCACATCGCCTCCCTGGACATTCTGCCCGTGTGGGGCCATGTGAAGAAGGGACGCTGGGTGTGCGCCCACCTGCATTTAAACGTCACCTATCTGCTCACCGCCCGGGAGGAGGACGAGCTCACCCCCCGCCTGGGGGAGAACACCGGGGTGGCCTGGCTGCCCGCCAGCGGGCTGCTGGAGTACACCAACGAGTGGCAGATGGACGGGATCTACACCAAGCTGCTGGAGCGGGCCCGGGCCCTGACCGGGCCGGGCGGGAAATAATACACGACAAGGGGGAAACGGGAGATGCCCACACAGCAGCAGACGGGGCGGCTGCGTGCCATGCTGGACCAGCCGGCCACCTTTTTGAAGTGGCTGCTCTTCGCCTGCATCATCGGGGTGGTGGTGGGGCTGGTGAGCACCGCCTTCTACTACGCCCTGGCGGGGGTGACCGCCCTGCGGGGGTGGCACCCCTGGCTGCTCTGGCTGCTCCCCCTGGGGGGTGTGGGCATTGTGCTGCTCTACCGGGTGTGCGGCCTGGAGCGGGACCGGGGCACCAACTTTGTGCTCATGGCGGTGCGGGAGAACCAGCCCCTGCGCCTGCGCACCGCCCCCCTGGTCTTTGCCGCCACCGTGCTCACCCACCTGCTGGGGGGATCCTCCGGCCGGGAGGGGGCCATTTTGCAGATTGGCGGCTCCATCTCCTCCAAGATTGGCACCTGGATGCACCTGGACGACAAGGATCACCGGGTGATCACCATGTGCGGCATGGCCGCCGCCTTTGCCGCCCTGTTCGGCACCCCCCTCACCGCCGCCGTGTTCGCCATGGAGGTGGTGAGCGTGGGGGTACTCTACTACGCCGCCATTGTCCCCTGCGTGCTCTCGGCCATCATCGGGGTGTGGATTGCCGGGTGGCTGGGAGTGCCTCCCACCGCCTTTGACCTCCAGGGGGTGCCCAACCTCACCCCCCTCACCCTTTTGCAGGTCATCGCCATGGGGGTGCTCTTCGCGGTGCTCTCCATCTTCTTCTGCCGGCTGATGCACGCCGCCCCCCGGCTCTACAACCGGTATCTGCCCAACCACCTGGTGCGGGCGGTGGTGGGCGGCGGGCTCGTCATCGGCCTGACCTTCCTGGTGTGGCTGTGGAATCCGGGCAGCTACGACTACAACGGGGCGGGCAGCGCCGTCATCCACGCCGCCATCGGCGGCCAGGCCAGGCCGGAGGCCTTTTTGCTCAAGATGCTCTTCACCACCATTACCCTGGGGGCGGGCTTCAAGGGGGGCGAGATTGTGCCGGTGTTTTTCACCGGGGCAACCTTCGGCTGTACCGCCGCCCCCCTGCTGGGCCTGCACCCCTCCTTCGGGGCGGGGCTGGGAATGGTGAGCGTGTTCTGCGGGGTGACCAACTGCCCCATGACCTCCATGCTGCTGGCCCTGGAGTTGTTCGCCGGGGACAGCTACGGCATGTTCACCGGCCAGAGCCTGGGGCTGTTTGCCGCGTGTATCGCCGTGTCCTACATGCTCTCGGGCTATTACAGCCTGTACAGCGAGCAGAAGATCCTCTACTCCAAGTTCAAGCCGGAGTTTATCAACCGCAAGGCCAACCAGGACGAGGACAAATCCTGACAGCACCCCGCCCCGGCGGGGCGGGAAAGAGGTGTGCAGTTGAACATTTTTGATATTATGGGCCCCGTAATGGTGGGCCCCTCCTCCTCCCACACCGCGGGGGCGGTGCGCATCGGACTCATCACCCGCCGCCTGCTGGGGGAGCAGCCCCGGCGGGCCCGGCTGCTGCTCCACGGCTCCTTTGCCGCCACCGGCGCGGGCCACGGCACCGACCGGGCCCTGGTGGCCGGTCTGCTGGGCATGGAGCCCGACGACCCCCGCATCCCCCGCTCCCTGGAGCTGGCCCGGGAGGCGGGGCTGGAGCTCACCCTGGGCAAGACCCAGCTGCGGGGGGCGCACCCCAACACGGTGCTCCTCCAGGTCTCGGCGGGGGAACAGAGCATGGAGGTGGTGGCCTCCTCCCTGGGGGGCGGCCGGGTGAAGGTGTGCTCCATCGACGGGCTGGAGGCCAGCTTCAGCGGGGAGATGCCCACCCTGATTGTGCGCCACCGGGATCGGCCCGGCCAGGTGGCCGAGGCGGCGGGCCTTTTGTCCGAACAGGGGGTGAACATCGCCGCCATGCAGCTCTACCGGGACATGCGGGGCGGGCTGGCGGTGATGGTGATTGAGAGCGACCAGCCCATCCCGCCCCAGGTGGTGGAGACCCTGCGGCAGTCGCCCCACGTGGTGCGGGTGACCTGCCTGAATGTGGAAGGGGGGCAGTGAGATGGCCTTTTCCTCTATAACGGGCCTGCTGCGGGCGGCGGAAGACCGGCCGGTGTGGCAGGCGGTGCTGGAGAGCGACGTGGCCGACCGGGGGGTGGACCCCCAGCGCACCTGGGAGCACATGGCGGGACTGTGGCAGGCCATGAAGGGGGCGGTGGAGGGCTACGACCCCGCCCGGCGCTCCCCCAGCGGCCTCACCGGCGGGGCGGGCGCCCTGCTGGAGGGGGTGCAGGGCGGCCTGTGCGGCCCCTTTGTGCGGGAGGTGATTGCCACCGCCCTGAAGACAGGGGAGTGTAATGCCTGCATGGGGCGCATCGTGGCCGCGCCCACGGCGGGGGCCAGCGGGGTGCTGCCCGCGGTGCTTATTCCCTTACAGCGCCGGGACGGCCTGTCCGACGAGGCGGTGGTGCAGGCCCTGTTTGTGGCCGCCGGCTTCGGGCAGGTGATCGCCACCCGGGCCTCCATCTCGGGGGCGGAGGGGGGCTGCCAGGCGGAGGTGGGCTCGGCCAGCGCCATGGCCGCCGCCGCCCTCACCGCCCTGGGCGGGGGGAGCGGGGCCGCCATGGCCCACGCCTGCGCCCTGGCCCTGGGCAACACTCTGGGCCTGGTGTGCGACCCGGTGGCCGGGCTGGTGGAGGTGCCCTGCGTCAGCCGCAATGTGATGGGGGCGGTGAACGCCCTGGCCTGCGCCGAGATGGCCCTGGCGGGGGTGGAGAGCGCCATCCCCTGCGACGAGGTCATCGACGCCATGCGCGCGGTGGGGGACGCCCTGCCCGCCGCCCTGCGGGAGACGGGGGGCGGCGGCCTGGCGGCCACCCCCACCGGAAGACGGATTGCCGAGGGGATGTGAGCTGCGCCGCGGGGCGTTTTTTTCAATTTCAATGTGAGGTGGTTTCATCATGCTGCAATTTTATCACTTTAACTTCAACGTGCTGGATCTGGAGCGCTCCCTGGACTTCTACCGCCGGGCCCTGGAGCTGGAGCCGGTGAGGGAAAAGACGGCGGCGGACGGCTCCTTCAAGCTGGTCTTTCTGGGGGACGGGGAGACCGGCTTCACCCTGGAGCTGACCTGGCTGCGGGATCGCACCCAGCCCTACGACCTGGGGGAGCAGGAGTTCCACCTGGCCTTCCTCACCGACCGGTACGACGAGCTCTACGCCCGCCACAAGCAGATGGGCTGCGTGTGCTTTGAAAACCCGGCCATGGGCATCTACTTCATCGAGGACCCGGACGGCTACTGGATTGAGATCGTCCCGGCGAAGGACTGAGGAATGGGCAAGACGGAACAGGGCCGCCTGGCCTATGCCGACCGGCTGCGGGCGGCGGCCATTGTGGCGGTGATTGTGGTGCATATGGCAGGCTCCCAGCTGGGGGCGGTTGCCATCGGCTCCGCCCCCTGGCAGGCCTTCAATCTCTACGACGGGCTGGCCCACTGGTGCGTGCCCGTGTTTGTCATGCTCTCCGGCATGTTCCTGCTGGACCCGGCCCGCCCCCTCTCCCTGGGCAAGCTGTTTTTCCACCACATTCTGCGCATTGCGGTGGCCCTGGCGGTGTGGGGTACGCTCTACGCCCTGGCGGATCACTGGCTGGCCACGGGGGAGGGAGTGAGCTGGGCGTCGCTCAAGAGCGCGCTGTACAGCGTGCTGCTGGGCAACACCCACTACCACCTGTGGTTTCTCTACATGATCATCGGCCTGTACCTGGTCACCCCGGTGCTGCGGGCCTTTGTGCGGGGAGCCCAGCGGCGGGACTTCCACATTCTCTTCGCCCTGGTGTTCCTCTTTACCTTCCTCATCCCCACCGTGCTGCGCCTGCGCCCCAGCCAGACCCTGTCGGCCTACGTGAGCTATCTGAATGTGAAGCTGGTGCTGGGCTATGTGGGCTACTACGTGCTGGGCTACTACCTCAAGCACTATACCCTGAACCGGGCGGCGGAGATTGTCATCTACCTCCTGGGGGCGGCGGGGGCGGCGGTCACCGTGGGGGGCACCGCCCTGCTCTCCGCCCAGCAGGGGCGGCTGGTACACGCCCTCTACGAGTACGACAGCCCCAACGTGGCCCTGATGAGCGTGGCGGTGTTTGTCCTCTTCCGCTATGTGCTGGGCTCCAGCGAGGAGCGCTCCCGCCGGCGCAGCACCTCCGCCGTGGCAAGGCTGGCCTTCGGCATCTACCTGGTGCACGAGTTTTTCATCATGGCCCTGCGCCAGTGGGGGATTACCACCCTGTCCTTTGCCCCGGCCCTCTCCGTGCCGGTGCTGACGGCGGCGGTGTTCCTGTGCGCCTTTGCCGTGGCCTGGGTCATCTCCAAAATCCCCCTGCTGGGGCGCTACCTCACCTGAAGGAGCCGAGTGCATGCTGTTTTCCAGTTCCGTCTTTCTGTTCCTGTTCCTCCCCCTGGTGCTGCTTGTCTATTACCTGCCCCTGCGGAAATGGCGGCAGGGACAAAATGTATTTCTGCTGGTGGCCTCCCTCTTCTTCTACGCCTGGGGGGAGCCCTGGTTTGTGCTGATCATGATCGCCTCCATCCTGGCAAACTACGGCTTCGGGCTGTGGGTGGCCCGGGCCAAGGGGGCCGGACGGAGCACCCGCGCCCCTCTCATCGCCGCCGCGGCGGCCAACCTGGGGCTGCTCTTCGTCTTTAAATACCTCACCTTTGTCATGGGGATCGCCAATCGCCTGGGAGCGGGGCTTGTGATCCCCGGCATTGAGCTGCCCATCGGCATCTCCTTCTTCACCTTCCAGGCCCTGTCCTACGTGCTGGACGTGAACCGGGGCCGGGGGATGGCCCAGCGCTCCCCGCTGAAGGTGGGGCTGTACATCTCCTTCTTCCCCCAGCTCATCGCTGGGCCCATTGTGAAGTACGAGACAGTGGCAAAGGAGATCGACGACCGGCGGGAGAGCTGGACGGACTTCTCCGCCGGGCTGTGCCGCTTCGGGGTGGGGCTGGCCAAGAAGGTGCTCATTGCCAACCAGCTGGCGGCGGTGGCCGACCGGGCCTTCGGTATGGGAGGCGTGGGCCTGTCCGCCGGGTTTGCCTGGCTGGGCGCGCTGTGCTACACCTTCCAGATCTACTTCGACTTCTCGGGCTACTCCGACATGGCCATCGGCCTGGGCAAGATGTTCGGCTTCCACTTCCTGGAGAACTTCAACTACCCCTACATCTCCAAATCCATTACCGAATTCTGGCGGCGGTGGCATATCTCCCTGTCCGCCTGCTTCCGGGACTATGTGTACTTCCCCCTGGGGGGCAGCCGGGTGAGCTCCAAGTGGAAGCACATCCGCAACCTGTTTGTGGTGTGGCTGCTCACCGGCGTGTGGCACGGGGCCAACTGGAC
>CALWWS010000025.1 GCA_944385305.1 uncultured Oscillospiraceae bacterium
CGCTCCCACATGGTGCGGTTGCCGTAGGCGGTGCCGGTGTCGCCCACGCCGGGGAGGAAGGCGTCAATCTGGTTGTTGATGTCGTAGTAGTCGGGGGTCCAGAACATCACGTAGAAGGGCATGGTACCCTCCCGCATCTTCTCGTAGACCAGGGTGGTCTCCAGAGTCTCGATGTTCACCGTGATGTTGATCTCCGCCAGGTCCTGCTTCACCTTCTGGGCGATGGTGGTCCACTCCAGACCCTCGGAGTTGTTGCTGGCGCAGGTGAGGGTGACCTCAAAGCCGTCGGCATAGCCCGCCTGGGCCATGAGCTCCTTGGCCTTGTCCAGATCCCGGCCCTGGGTGGCCAGGTCCCGGGTCAGCGCGCCGGAGAAGCCCTGCTGCACGAAGTTGAGAGGCACGGTGCACCCGTCGCCGCCCAGGGTGAGGTAGCCCTCATAGTCCAGGGCATAGCGCACCGCCTGCTGCACCAGGGGATTGGCCAGCTCGGGGGAGAGGGAGGCGTCCCGGCTCATCACCAGGAAGGTGAGCATGGCGGTGGGGCCGTTGGTGACGGTGATGTTCTCCAGGCCCTGCACCTGCTTGGCAGTCTCGCTGTTCAGGCCCAGGATGATGTCCACATCCCCGTTCTTCAGGGCGGTGATCTGGGCGTCCACGCTGGTCATCTCCCGGAAGATGATGGTGTCAATGTTGCTCTGCTCGCCCCAGTAGTTGGGGTTCTTCTTGAGCACCAGCTGCTCCTTGGGGGTCCAGCTCTCGATAATGTAGGGGCCGGAGCCGGCGGAGGTGGTGTCCAGCCAGCTCTTGGCGGTGTCCCCGCCGGCGTCGGAGCCGCCGTGCTCCTTCACCACCTCGCTGTCCAGGATGCAGTAGGCGTTGGAGGTGAGCTTCACCAGGAAGGAGGCGTCAGGCTGGGTGAGGGTAAAGACCACGGTGTAGTCGTCGGGGGCCTCCACCTTCTCCACAATCTTCACGTTGGCGTAGGCGTTGGACTCCTTCATGTTCAGCACCCGGTTGATGCTCCACACCACGTCCTTGGCGGTGAGGGGGTTGCCGCTGGCAAAGACCACGTCCTCCCGCAGCTTGAAGGTGTACACCGTGCCCGTCTCGTCCACGGTGTACTCGGTGGCCACGGAGGGCTCGGGGGTGCCCATGGTGCCGCTCTTGATGCGGTAGAGCATGTCATAGGCGGCGTAGGAGATCATGTTGCCGTAGGGCTCGTACATGCTGCCCGGATCCAGGGTCACCAGGTCGGACTGGCCGCCGATGACGATGGTCTTGGCGGCGGCGGCGTCCCCGCCGTCCTCCACATTGCCCTGGACATTGCCCTGGACATTGCCCTGGACGTTGCCCTGGGAGCCGTCCCCGCAGGCGGCCAGCAGGCCGATGAGCAGCGCGGCGGACAGGAGCAGGGTAAGTACTCGTTTCATTCCAAAATCCTCCTTATCTCTGGGGCTCCCGCCGGAGCCCCTGCTTGCGCGGGTATCTATCGTCGAAACGGGGCAAAGCCCGTCAGACGCACAGGTGGCAGGACACCCAGTGCCCGTCGGACACCTGGGTGAGGGCCGGAGCCTCCGTCCGGCAGCGGTCGCTGGCGTAGGGGCAGCGGGTGTGGAAGGGGCAGCCCGGCGGCGGGGCCGTGGGGCTGGGCAGGTCCCCGGTGAGCACCATCCGCTCCCGGCCCCGGCTCCCCCCGATGGTGGGGATGGCGGAGATGAGGGCCTGGGTGTAGGGGTGCAGGGCGTGGGCGTAGAGCTCCTCCGCCGGGGAGAGCTCCACAATCTTGCCCAGGTACATCACCCCGATGCGCCTGCAGCAGTGCTCCACCACGCTCAGGTTGTGGGAGATGAAGAGATAGGCCAGGTTCAGCTTCTTCTGCACGTCCTCCAGCAGGTTAATCACCTGGGCCTGGATGGACACGTCCAGGGCGGACACCGGCTCGTCGCACACGATGAGCTCCGGCTGCAGGGCCAGGGCCCGGGCGATGCCCACCCGCTGCTTCTGCCCGCCGGACATCTCGTGGGGGTAGCGCTCCAGATAGGCGGGGGAGAGGCCCACCATGTCGCACAGCTCCAGGGCCTTCTCCCGGCGCTGCTCGGGGGTGTAGAGCTTGTGGATCACATAGGGCTCCATAAGGATCTCCCCCACCCGGCGGCGGGGGTTGAGGCAGGAGGAGGGGTCCTGGAAGATCATCTGGGCCTTGCACCGGTAGCGGCGCAGCTCCCGGCCCTTCAGGGCGGAGATCTCCTCCCCGTCAAAGTAGATTTTCCCGTCCGTGAGGGGGTAGAGGCGCAGCAGGGTCTTGCCCAGGGTGGACTTGCCGCAGCCCGACTCGCCCACCAGGCCCAGGGTCTCCCCCCGGCCGATGGTGAGATCCACCCCGTCCACGGCGTAGAGGGTGGCCTTGCGGCCCCGGGCCTTCTTCACCGTGAAGTGCTGCTTGACCCCCTCCATGCGCACCAGAACGTCGTCATGCCGCTCCATCAGCAATCCCCCTCCTCTCCGGCCAGAAAGCAGCGCACCTGCCGGCCGTCCGCCAGGGTGCGCAGCTGGGGGCACTCCTCCCGGCAGCGGTCGCAGGCCTGGGGACAGCGGGGGTGGAAGGGACACCCGGCGGGCATGTTCCCCGCGTCGGGCACCATGCCCTCAATGGCCTCCAGCCTGCCCCCCGTCTGCCCCAGCCGGGGCAGGGCGGCGATGAGGCCCCTGGTGTAGGGGTGCAGAGGAGCGTCAAACAGGGGCTGGGTGGGGGCGCTCTCCACCACCTGCCCGGCGTACATCACCGCCACCCGGTCGCAGAAGTCGTACACAATGCCCAGGTCGTGGGTGATCATCAAAACGCTCATGTCCCGGTTGGCCTTGATGCGCTTCATGAGATCCAGAATCTGGGCCTGGATGGTCACGTCCAGGGCGGTGGTGGGCTCGTCGGCGATGAGCAGCTGGGGGTCGCAGGCCAGGGCGATGGCGATCATCACCCGCTGGCGCATGCCCCCCGAGAGCTGGTGGGGATACTCCTTGAGCCGCTGGTCGGGGTCGGGGATGCCGCACAGCTCCAGCAGCTCCCGCGCCCGGGCCATGGCGGAGGCCTTGGTGGCCTTGGGGTTGTGCAGGCGCACGCTCTCGGCGATCTGGCGGCCCACGGTGTGGATGGGGTTGAGGCAGGTCATGGCCTCCTGGAAGATCATGGCGATCTTGCCCCCCCGCACCTGCTGCATCTGCCGGGGGGAGAGGGTGAGGAGATCCTGCCCCTCAAAGAGGATCTTGCCCCCCACCCTGGCGCTGGCGGGGGGGAGCAGGCCCATCACCGCCAGGGAGGTGACGCTCTTGCCGCTGCCCGACTCGCCCACGATGCCCAGGGTCTCCCGCCGGTCCAGGCCCAGGGAGAGATCCCCCACCACCTCCACGCTGCGGCCGTTGCCCTGGAAGCGGATATTCAGATGTTGAATCTCCAGAAGCTGGCTCACACAATAACCTCCACACAGCCCGCCCGCCCGTTTACTTTACCACAGTGCAGGTCTAAAGCAGAAAATACTCGATCTATTGTATCGGATCCCATGCAATGTTGCAAGAGCAAAATTGCACAGCTTTGAAATTTGCCCGCCGCGCAACTGCCCCAAACCCACAAAGGCGGCGGTGCAAAAGCAAGGGGGCCCCGTCCGGGGCCCCCTTGCTGCGGTTTGGTTTCATTTGCCTTTACTTAATAGTGATCAGCAGCTCACCGGCCTTGACGCTGCCGCCCTCCTTGATGAGCACCTCGTCCACGGTGCCCGCCATGCGGGCCACCACGCTGGTCTCCATCTTCATGGCCTCGATGACGGCCAGCACCTGGTTGGCCTCCACCTTGTCCCCGGGCTTGACATTGATCTTGGACACCATGCCGGGGATGGACGCGCCCACCTGGCTCTTGTCCTCCGGGTCGGCCAGGGTGACCGGCCGGACGGTGGACTGGGCGCTCTTGTCGGGCACCGCCACCTCACGGCGCATGCCGTTGAGCTCGAAGAGCACGTTGCGCTTGCCGTCCTCGTTGAGATCCCCCAGCCCCAGGTATTTGATGACCAGGGTCTTGCCGTCCTCAATGTTGATCTTGTTGGTCTCGCCCAGGGCCATGCCGTTGAAGAAGACATGGCTGCCCATGCGCATGATATAGCCGTACTCCTGCCGGTGGCGGTAGAAGTCCTCCACCACCTTGGGGTAGAGGCACCAGGAGATGACGTTGTGGTCCGAGCAGTCGGAGTAGAACTTGGCCACCTCCGCCCGGGCGGCCTCGAAGTCCACGGGCTCAAGCAGCTCGCCGGGGCGGCAGGTGATGGGCCGCTCCCCCTTGAGCACCACCTTCTGGAGATCCTCCGGGAAGCCCCAGGCGGGCTGGCCCATCATGCCCTTGAAGTAGCTCACCACGCTGTCCGGGAAGGTGAGGGCCTCCCCCCGCTGGACAATGTTCTCCGGGGTGAGCTCGTTTTGCACCATGAAGATGGCCAGATCCCCCACCATCTTGGAGGAGGGGGTCACCTTCACAATGTCCCCCAGCATGTGGTTGACGGTGGCGTACATCTCCTTCACCGCCTCGAACTGGTGGCCCAGGCCCAGGCTCTCCACCTGGGCCTTCAGGTTGGTGTACTGGCCGCCGGGCATCTCGTAGCGGTAGATGTCGGTGGAGGGGTTTTTGATCCCCGCCTCGAAGCAGGCATACCGCTCCCGCACGTCCGCCCAGTAGTCGGACAGCTTCTGCAGCCTGACCGGGTCCAGCCCGGTGTCCCGCTCCTGGCCCTGCAGGGCGGTGACCACCGCGTTCATGGAGGGCTGGCTGGTCATGGAGGACATGGAGTCGATGGCGCAGTCCACAATGTCCACCCCCGCCTGGGCGGCCAGCAGGTAGGCCGCCACCTGGTTGCCCGAGGTGTCGTGGGTGTGCAGGTGTACCGGCAGGCCCGTCTCGTTCTTCAGCGCCGTCACCAGCTTCTGGGCGGCGTAGGGCTT
>CALWWS010000026.1 GCA_944385305.1 uncultured Oscillospiraceae bacterium
GGTACAACAACGCCATCAGCCCCCTGAGCTCCATCACCCGGGGCGAGGTGGCCAAGCTGCTCTACGTGAGGAAGTAAAAAGAAGGAAAAGCCCGCCCCGCGCACAGCGCGGGGCGGGCTTTTTTGTATCTTTTCGGTGTGCCGGGGAAAACTGGGAGCGGAAAGGAGGCATTGCCGTGGACATGACCAACAAGCAGTACCAGGATTATGTAAACTCCAAGGCCAAGCCGTCCCCCATCTGGAAGAACATGCTCTGGGCCTTCTGCACCGGGGGAGCCATCTGCACCCTGGGCCAGGGGCTGCTGGAGGGCTACCGGGCCATGGGCCTGGAGGAGGAGATGGCGGGGTGCGCCGTATCGGTCACGCTCATATTCGCCGCCGCCCTGGCCACCGGGCTGGGGGTGTTCGACCGGCTGGCCAAGCACGCCGGGGCGGGCACCCTGGTGCCCATCACCGGCTTTGCAAACTCGGTGGCCGCCCCCGCCCTGGAGTTCAAGAGCGAGGGGCTGGTGACCGGGGTGGGGGCCAAGATGTTCATCATCGCCGGGCCGGTGCTGGTGTACGGCATCGGCGCGTCGGTGATCTACGGGCTGGTGCTGCGGCTGTTTTTCTCCGGCTAGCGTGGACAGGGGAGGGCGGGGCGTGGTAAATTGATAGAGGAGGGCTGTCACATCCTCCACCCAAATTCCGTCTTAAGGGGTGAAAGGCCCCGCGGGGAGACGAGAGGAGGATCGCCATGGAGGACGCCGCCATTGTGGAGCTGTACTGGCAGCGCAGCCAGCAGGCCATCGCGGAGAGCGACGCCAAGTACGGCCCGGTCTGTCACAGCCTGTCCTACCATATTTTAAGCAGCCATGAGGACGCCCAGGAGTGCGTCAACGACACCTGGCACCGGGCGTGGGACACCATGCCCCCCCGGCGGCCGGACAGCCTGCGCTCCTATCTGTGCCGCATCGTGCGCAACCTGTCCATTGACCGCTGGCGCGCCCGCCGTGCCCAGCGCCGGGGCGGGGATGTGCTGGAGGTTGAGCTGGAGGAGTGCCTTCCCGCCGCCGTCCCCAGCGCGGAGGAGCAGTGGGAGCTGGAGCAGGTGGCCGCCGCGGTGGAGCGCTGGCTGGGGAGGCAGAGCGCCCGGGACCGGGCCCTGTTTCTCCGCCGGTACTTTGCCGGCTGGCCGGTGGGGGAGCTGGCGGGCCAGCTGGGCCTGCGGCCCAACGCCGCCGCCCAGCGCCTGCGCCGCCTGCGCCAGTCCCTGGCCCGGGCTCTGGAGGAGGAGGGGGCGGTGTTATGAGCGAGAGGAGCAGACGGCTTCTGGAGGCCATGGGCCGCCTGTCCGACTCCATGGTGGACCAGGCGGTGGGCAAGCCACCCCGCCGCAGGCTGCCCCGTGGGGCCTGGGCCGCCCTGGCGGCCTGTCTGGCCCTGGCCATCGGGGCGGCGGCCATCCTGCCCCAGCTGGGGGGGCGCAGCGGCCAGTCGGGGGGGAGCGGCAGCGAGGGAACCACCTTCATGTCCTACGCCGGGCCGGTGTTTCCCCTCACCCTGAAGCAGGCGCGCCAGGACATCACCGCCCGGCGGGAGATTACCCTGGACTTTTCCCCCTGGCAGCCGGTGTGGGTGGAAGGCGGGGAGGATGGCTTCTGGCGGCAGGGCACCGACATCCTGGTCACCGATACTTATACCCTCGCCAATTCCGGGGCGGAGGACGCGCAGCTTACCCTCCTCTACCCCTTCGTGGCCGAGCCCATGGAGCTGGAGCGGCTCACCCCCGCCCTCACCTGTGACGGGGCGGCGCTGGAGACGGCCCTCCACGCCGGGGGCTATGCCGGGGGCTTCATGGGGGCGGGCTTCACCTCGGCGGACGGGGAGGAGGGGGGCAGCCTGAACCTGCTCCAGCCGGAGAGCTGGGAGGGCTACCGGGATCTTCTCGCCGACGGCAGCTACCTGGCCGCCGCCCTGGGGGACACTCCCGACCTCTCCGCCGTGCCGGTGACGGTCTACCGCTTTACCCACCCCTACTCCCCCCCGGAGGACGAGGACGGGGGGGCGCCCAACCCCAGCATCCAGGCGGGCTTTGACCTGGACTACGACAGCACCACCATCCTCACCTACGGCTTCCACGCCGGGCACTACGACCGGGAGGGGGGGAGCATGATCCAGGGCTTCTCCATCCCCCAGCCGGGGGAGCGGGGCTACGGCACGGACGAGTATGACCTGGTGGTGGTGGGGCAGGACATCGCAAACCTCACCACCGGGGGCTACGTCACCGGCGGCGCGGACAGGGATACCCCCGCCCTGGAGGGGTGCGGGGTGACGGTGGAGCGCTACGAGAGCGATCTGGAGAGCGAGCTGCGCCGCCTGTTCGCCCTGTGCGCCAACGACCGGCTGGAGGGGGAGGAGGACCCGGCGGACGAGGGGATCTGGTACCGCTGCTTTATCCAGCAGCTGCTCACCTACGGGGTGCTCTCCTCCCAGACCGCCTCCCGCTACGACACCGGGCGGATTGAGGATCTGGTCTCCGAGGTGCTCGTCCTGCGCCGGGTGTGCTGGCTGGAGGCGGCGGTGACCGTCCCCGCCGGGGGGAGGGTCACGGTGTCCGCCCAGCTGACCAAGCAGGGCAGCTACGACTACTACTGCGCCCACACGGAGAAGCAGGGGCTCTACGGCTACGACCTGGTCACCGCCCTGGGCTCCAACCTCTCCTTCACCGGCCAGAGCGCCGTGCTGGAGGATCGGGGGCTCATCGAGATTGCAGAGCAGAACTTCGGCTTCGACCTGGCCGCCGGGGTGCGGCAGGTGGAGCTGGAGGCCGCCGGGGAGCACTACTACCTGATCGTGCGCCGGGCGGTGACGGAGGAGCCTGTCCCCACCTGACGGGAAAAGACAAAGCCGCGCCCGGGCCAGACGGCCCGGGCGCGGGACAAGGACAGTTTCAGCATTGCAATCCCTCCGCTGCTCCCCATTATAGCACAAAAAATCCGGCTTGTCAGAGGAATCCGCCGGGAAGGATTTTTTGACAAGCCGGC
>CALWWS010000027.1 GCA_944385305.1 uncultured Oscillospiraceae bacterium
GGGTGGATCCGTCTTCACACAGCAGCACCTCCGCCGAGCGCAGCTTGCCGTTGTAGTTATAGCCCATGGAGAAGCCGTGGGCGCCGGTGTCGTGGATGACCAGCAGATCGCCGTTTTCAATCTGGGGGAGCATGCGATCCACGGCGAACTTGTCGCAGTTCTCGCACAGGGAGCCCACCACGTCGTACTTGTGGTCGCAGGGGGCGTCCTCCTTGCCCATGACGGTGATGTGGTGGTAGGCGCCGTAGATGGCGGGGCGCATCAGGTGGGCGGCGCAGGCGTCCACCCCAATATACTCCTTGTAGGTGTGCTTGGCGTGGATGGCCCGGGTGACCAGGCAGCCGTAGGGCCCCAGCATGAAGCGGCCCAGCTCGGTGCACAGGGACACGTTGCCCATCCCGGCGGGCACCAGGATTTCCTCGTACTGCCTGCGCACCCCCTCGCCGATGACGGCAATGTCGTTTTCCGGCTGGTCCGGGCGGTAGGGGATGCCCACGCCGCCGGAGAGGTTGATAAAGCGGATGTCCGCCCCGGTCTCCCGCTTGAGCTCCACCGCCAGCTGGAAGAGAATACCCGCCAGGGCGGGGTAGTACTCGTTGGACAGGGTGTTGGAGGCCAGGAAGGCGTGGATACCGAAGCGCTTGGCCCCCATGGCCTTGAGCTTTTTGAAGCCCTCGAAAATCTGCTCCCGGGTGAAGCCGTACTTGGAGTCGCCCGGGGTGTCCATCACCTGGAAGCCCTCCTTGGAGGCCCCCAGCTGGAACACCCCGCCGGGGTTGAAGCGGCAGGAGATGGTCTCGGGGATATAGCCCAGGGTGTCCTTGAGAAAATCAATGTGGGTGAAGTCGTCCAGATTGATGGTGGCCCCCAGCTTGGCGGCCAGGACGAACTCCTCGGCGGGGGTCTCGTTGGAGGAGAACATGATCTCTTCCCCGCGGAAGCCGCACTTATGGGAGAGCATCAGCTCGGTGAGGGAGGAGCAGTCCACGCCGCAGCCCTCCTCCCGGAGGATCTTCAAAATGGAGGGGTTGGGGGTGGCCTTTACGGCAAAGTACTCCCGGAAGCCGGGATTCCAGGCGAAGGCCGCCTTAAGCCGCCGGGCATTTTCCCGGATTCCCTTCTCGTCGTAGAGATGGAAGGGGGTGGGGTAACGGGCTGTGATTTCCTGGAGCTGCTCCAGGGTGACGAAGGGCTTTTTCATGGCGGTTCACCTGCTTTAATAAAAATTCAATTTTATGATAATACATGCACAGCCGCCCTGTCAATGGGCGCAACCACAGCATTCCGCCCGCCGGGGCGGGGTTTTCCGTGGTATCCCACAAAAGGACATAATTTGCCGCCAAAGAAGTAAAATTGCCTGGACGCGCCAGTATCATTCATGATATACTGCCAAAGATAAATGTGTGTGAAAGGTGTGTGGTAAAATGGAGAAGAAACGCCAGATTCAGGTGGAGGAGAAAGTGCCCATCGGGCAGCTCATCCCCCTGTCTATCCAGCACGTGTTCGCCATGTTCGGTGCATCTGTGCTGGTGCCTATCCTGTTTCAGATCAACCCGGGCATTGTTCTGCTGATGAACGGCCTGGGCACCCTGCTCTTTATTCTGCTGACCAAAGGCAAAGCTCCGGCCTACCTGGGCTCCAGCTTTGCTTTTTTGACGCCTGCCCTGGTGGTCATCGGCTCCATGGGCTTTGAGTATGCCCAGGGCGGCTTTGTGGTGGTGGGCCTGCTGGGCTGTGTGCTGGCCTTTGTGGTGTGGAAATTCGGCACCGCCTGGATTGACGTGGTGCTGCCCCCCGCGGCCATGGGCCCGGTGGTGGCCCTCATCGGCCTGGAGTTGGCTAAGAATACCATCACTCCCGGCTCCACCGGCGCCGATCTTACCTCGGCCCCTCACATCGCCGTCTTTGCGGTTACCCCGGGAGTGGCGGTGTTCGGCTCGGTGCTTTTCCGCAAGTTTTTCTCGGTGATTCCCCTGCTGGTGGCCATGATCTGCGGCTATCTCACCGCCGTCTGCCTGAACCTGGTGGACTTTACCCCCCTGCGGGAGACCGGCCTTTTCACCATGCCCCAGTTCCACCTGGCCAAGTTTGACGGGGGGGCCATCCTCACCATCCTGCCCGTTATCCTGGTTATTGCCACCGAGCACATCGGCCACCAGGTGGTCACCAGCAAGATTGTGGGCCGCGACCTGCTCAAAAACCCCGGTCTGCACCGCTCCCTGCTGGGCGACAACCTCTCCACCGCCATTTCCGGCCTGGTGGGCTCGGTGCCCACCACCACCTACGGGGAGAACATCGGCGTGATGGCGGTTACCGGCGTCTACTCCGTGCAGGTCATCGCCGGGGCGGCGGTGATCTCCATCCTCATGGCCTTTGTCGGGCCTCTCTCCGCCTTTATCAACACTATACCCGGCGACGTCATCGGCGGTATCACCTTCCTGCTCTACGGCATGATCGGCACCTCCGGCCTGCGTATCCTGGTGGATAAGAAGGTGGACTACGCCAAAAACCGCAACCTGATTCTCACCTCCGTGGTCTTTGTGGCCGGCCTGTCCGGCCTGACCATCACCATCGGCTCGGTCTCCATCACCGGCATGACCCTGGCGGCGGTGACGGCGGTGATTATCAGCCTGATCTTCTACATCCTGGACAAGGCCAAGCTGATGAACGACTGATCCCATGCAAGGCGCGCCGCCCAACCGGGCGGCGCGTATTTTGATCAAACTGACCTTATAAAATTTTTAAAATCTGATGCTTAAAATGTGGTCAGAGCGTGGGTATAATAAGGCCCATCCCGGAGAGAGGAAGTGCTTTGCCATGAACAAGCGGATGGATATACGCAGGCTGTGCCTGCTGGGCGTGCTTACCGCCCTGGTGTTTGCGGGGAACTTCGCCCGCATTGTGATGCCTATTGCGGTGGGAGGCACCACCGCCTTTACCCTGGGCAATATCATGTGTGTGCTCTCCGGGCTGCTGATGGGGCCCGTGGGGTGCCTGGCCTCGGGCATTGGAGCGGCCCTCTACGACCTGACCAACCCCCTGTATATCAGCGAGGTGCCTTTCACCTTTTTGAACAAGCTGGTGATGGGCCTGGTGGCCGGCCTGATTGCCCACTGGGGAAAAACGGAGGGGAAATACGGGCGCTGCCTGATAGCTGCGGCGGCGGGGTGTGTGGCTTACTATGTGCTCTATTTCCTCAAGAGCTACTACTACAACGCCCTTTTCCTCCAGGGCCTGCCCAGTCAGACGGCCTGGGTGGCGCTGCTGGATAAGATCCCCGCCTCCATTTTCAACGGGGTGCTGGCTGTGGTGGTGGCTCCGCCCCTGTGCCTGGCCATCCGGGCGGCCCTCAAGCGTGCCCACCTGAAGCTGGCGTAAAAAGGCGGCGGCCGCGCTCTGAAGGGCGCGGCCGCCGTTTGTTAGAGTATT
This sequence comes from uncultured Oscillospiraceae bacterium, assembly GCA_944385305.1. GTDB lineage: Bacteria > Bacillota > Clostridia > Oscillospirales > Oscillospiraceae > CALWWS01. The sequence continues at coordinate 3,430 of CALWWS010000027.1, forward strand.
CGCTTGAGGTACTGCCCGGTGTAGGAGGCGGGGCAGGCCGCCACCTCCTCCGGGGTGCCGGTGCACACAATATGCCCGCCGCCGTCGCCCCCCTCAGGACCCAGGTCGATGATGTGGTCGGCGGTCTTGATCACGTCCAGGTTGTGCTCAATGACCACCACGGTGTTGCCCACGTCCACCAGCTTCTGGAGCACGTCGATGAGCTTGTGCACGTCGGCGCTGTGCAGGCCGGTGGTGGGCTCGTCCAGGATATAGATGGTCTGGCCGGTGGAGCGCTTGGACAGCTCGGTGGCCAGCTTCACCCGCTGGGCCTCGCCGCCGGAGAGGGTGGTGGAGGGCTGGCCCAGCTTCACATAGCCCAGACCCACCTGGTGGAGGGTGGACAGGCGGTTGTACAGCTTGGGCAGGTTCTCAAAGAAGGGGAGGGCCTCCTCCACCGTCATGTCCAGCACCTCGGCGATGTTCTTTCCCTTGTAGCGCACCTCCAGGGTCTCCCGGTTGTAGCGCTTGCCCTTGCACACCTCGCAGGGGACGTAGATGTCGGGGAGGAAGTGCATCTCGATTTTCAGAAGGCCGTCCCCCTGGCAGGCCTCGCACCGGCCGCCCCGGGTGTTGAAGGAGAAGCGGCCCGGCCCGTAGCCCCGGGCCTTGGCGTCCTGGGTGGAGGCGAAGAGATCCCGGATGTCGTTGAACAGCCCGGTGTAGGTGGCCGGGTTGGAGCGGGGAGTGCGGCCGATGGGGGACTGGTCGATGGCGATGATCTTGTCCAGGTACTCCTCCCCTTCCACGCCGCCGTGCTTGCCCGGCCGGGTCTTGGCCCGGTTCAGGTCGGCGGCCAGGCGCTTGTAGAGGATCTCGTTGACCAGGGAGGACTTGCCCGAGCCGGACACCCCGGTGACGCAGGTAAAGGTTCCCAGAGGAATGGACACGTCGATGTGGTGCAGGTTGTTCTCCGATGCGTCCCGGATGGTGAGCAGCTTGCCGCTTCCCGTGCGCCGCTGGGCAGGTACCGGGATCTTCTTCCGGCCGGAGAGGTAGTCACCGGTGATGGAGCCGGGGGTGTTCATCACCTCTTCCGCCGTGCCCGCCGCCACCACCTGGCCGCCGTGGACTCCCGCGCCCGGGCCGATATCCACGATATAGTCGGCTGCGCGCATGGTGTCCTCGTCGTGCTCCACCACCAGTAGGGTGTTGCCCAGATCCCGCAGCCGCTTCATGGTGGCCAGGAGCATGTCGTTGTCCCGCTGGTGCAGGCCGATGGAGGGCTCGTCCAGGATATAGAGTACCCCCATCAGGGAGGAGCCGATCTGGGTGGCCAGGCGAATGCGCTGGCTCTCGCCGCCAGAGAGGGTTGCAGCCGCCCGGGAGAGGGTGAGGTACTGCAGCCCCACGCTCTTCAAAAAGCCCAAACGGCTTTTGATCTCCTTGAGAATGCGCTGGGCGATGAGCATCTTCTGGGGGGAGAGCTCCAGATTCTCCACAAACTCCAGGGCCTGGGTTACCGATTTGCGGCAGAACTGGTCGATGTTGATCCCGCCCACCGTCACCGCCAGGGACTCCTTTTTCAGACGGCGGCCGCCGCAGTCGGGGCAGGGGCGCTCGCTCATGCACTCCTCCAGCTCACGGCGGACGCTGTCGCTCTGGGTCTCCCGGTAGCGGCGCTCCAGGTTGTTGGCGATGCCCTCGAAGGCCTGGTAGAGGGTGCCGTGACCCTGCTCCCGCTCATAGGTGAGCTTGAGCTTCTCCCCCCTGGTGCCGTAGAGGATCACGTCCAGCACCTGAGGGGGCAGCTCCCCCACCGGGGTGGTGAGCTTGAAGCCGTAGGCCTTGGACAGGGCCTCAAAGTACATCCGGGAGATGGAGTCCCCCTTGATGTTGTTCCAGCCCGAGGCGGTGATGGCCCCGTCCAGGATGGACAGGGAGGGGTTGGGGATGATGAGGGAGGGGTCTACCTTCAGTTGGGAGCCCAGGCCGGTACAGGTGGGGCAGGCGCCAAAGGGGTTGTTGAAGGAGAACATGCGGGGGGTGAGCTCCTCGATGGAGATGCCGCAGTCCTCGCAGGCGTAGTTCTGGGAGAAGAGAATGTCCCGATCCTCTCCCACCACATTGATGATCACAATGCCCCCCGCAAGGGCGGCGGCGGTCTCCACACTGTCGGTGAGGCGGCGGGTAATGTCCGGCTTGATCACCAGCCGGTCCACCACCACCTCGATGTTGTGCTTTTTGTTCTTGTCCAGCTTGATCTCCTCGGTGAGATCGTAGAGGGCGCCGTCCACCCGTACCCGGACGTAGCCCGACTTGCGGGAGTCCTCAAACAGCTTCTGGTACTCCCCCTTCCGGGCGCGCACCACCGGGGAGAGCACCTGGATGCGGGTGGCCTCGGGCAGCAGCATTACCTGGTCAATGATCTGGTCAATGGTCTGCTGCTTGATCTCCTTGCCGCACTTGGGGCAGTGGGGGGTGCCCACACGGGCCCAGAGCAGGCGCAGGTAGTCGTAGATCTCGGTCACGGTGCCCACGGTGGAGCGGGGATTTTTGGAGGTGGTTTTCTGGTCGATGGAGATGGCAGGGGAGAGCCCGTCAATATAGTCCACGTCGGGCTTTTCCATCTGGCCCAGAAACATGCGGGCGTAAGAGGACAGGGATTCCACATACCGCCGCTGACCCTCGGCGTAGATGGTGTCAAAGGCCAGGGAGGACTTGCCCGAGCCGGACAGCCCGGTGAGCACCACCAGCTTGTCCCGGGGGATGGTAACGTCGACATTTTTCAGGTTGTTCTCCCGGGCGCCTTTGACATAGATGTGGTCGAGCATAGATCTGGTTCTCCTTCAGGTCTGGTATAAAACTTCATGCGCTCAGGGCGCACCAATTTTGCTGTGCTTTTGCATAGCAAATTAGAAGCCGAAGTCGGCGGCCACGCCCCGGAGCATCTCCCGGATGGGCAGCTCATAGGGGCAGCGGCCCTCACAGGCCCCGCACTCCACGCACTCCCCGGCGTGGTGGGCCAGAGACTTGTACCGGTCCCTGGCCCAGCCGGCCAGATTATACCGGCGCAGGTAGTTGGCCATGAGAAAGCTGCTGGGAATGTCAATGCCCACCGTGCAGGGGGCGCAGTAGCCGCAGCGGCGGCAGAAGGTGCTGCCCAGCTCCCGGCGGATGGCCTCGCAGCGCGCCTGCTCCTCCGAGGTGAGAGGGGAGAAGGTCAGCGCGG
>CALWWS010000028.1 GCA_944385305.1 uncultured Oscillospiraceae bacterium
GTGGAGGCCTACACCCTGGACATGGGGCACGTGGACGGGGGAGAGGGGATGGACTTTGCCCCGGTGGCCGCCTACTGTGAGCAGCTGGAGGTGCCCTTCACTCTGCTGCCCTCGGAGATCCACCACATCATCTTCGACCTGCGCCGGGAGAAGAACCCCTGCTCCATGTGCGCCAAGATGCGCCGGGGGGCGCTGCACAACGCCCTGGCGGAGCGGGGGATCACCAAGATCGCCCTGGGCCACCACTTTGACGACGCGGTGGAGACCTTCTTCCTCTCCCTGTTTTACGAGGGGCGGCTCTCCTGCTTCCAGCCGGTGACCTACCTGGACCGCACGGGGATCACCCAGATCCGTCCTCTGCTCTACTGCGGGGAGGGGATGGTGCGCAACGCCGCTGCCCGCAACGGCCTGCCGGTGGTGTTCAACCCCTGCCCGGCGGACGGGTACACCAAGCGCCAGGAGGTCAAGGAGCTGATTGGGGAGCTGGACAAGCGCTACCCCGGGCTGAAAAGCCGGGTGTTCGGCGCTATGCAGAACCTGCCCCTGCCGGAGTGGGGGCCGGTGGAGCACCGCCGGGTCCCCCTGCCCGAGGGGGAGTAGGCGCGCTTCAGATGGGAGTGGAGAGCACCCCCACCGTCTCGGGCCGCCTCTCCAGCTCCCGGGGGAAGTGGTTGGGCAGGTAAAGGCCGGGGGCCTTCTCCAGGGACAGGGCCCCGTCGGAGATGAGCAGCCGGTAGCAGCGGCTCTGGGTAACCCCCTGCCGCCGGAGCTTTTCGGGCGTTTCCACCGCAAAGCCCCTGAAGTGGAAGCTGTAAAAGACATCCGGGTCCTCCAGGCCGATGGAGGCATGGGTATAGCCCCGGCCGCTCAGGCAGGCAATGGCCTTGGAGAAACGGCCGGGATAGGTGGTCAGAAGAACAGAGATGCATTTCATAGAGCGATCCATCCTTTTTGTTATGATGTGCCCCCCAGGACAAGAACAGAGTACCCCGTCCCGGACCGGGGTGCAATGGACTGCCGGTCAACCGGGCGGCGGGGGCGGGGGTAGCTGGGCGGACTGTGGGGAAAGCCCTGGGCCGCAACGACTTTCCTGGCAGTCGAGGGGGAAAATGAGGCCAAACCCTTGCAATTTTTCTCCGCCGGAGCTATGGTGAAGCCAGCTCCGCAGGACAAATTGCGCAAGGAAAAGGATGGAACACACATGGAGAGCAAACAGAATTTCGGCGCGTACATTCTGCGCCGGCGCAAGGAGCTGGGCCTTACCCAGCGGGAGTTCGCCGATAAGCTCTATGTCACCGAGTCGGCGGTGAGCAAGTGGGAGCGAGGGCTGTCCTATCCGGATATCACCCTCATCCGGGATATCTGCGCGGTCCTCCAGGTCAGCGAGCACGAGCTGCTCACCGCCAGCGAGGACGTGGAGGCCCGCACGGCGGAGACCCTGGCCAAAAAATATCTGCGCCTGCTGCGCAACATCCGCCTGGTGCAGTATATCCTCTATGGGGGCACCCTGGCCATCTGCCTCATCTGCAACCTGGCGGTGGACCGCACCCTGTCCTGGTTCTGGGTGGTGCTCACCGCTCTGGCGGTGAGCGCCTCGGTTACCCTGGTGCCTGTGCTGGCGGAAAAGCACAGGGGGCTGGTCACCCTGGGGGCCTTTACCGCCTCCCTGGAGCTGCTGCTGCTGGCCAGCTGCTGGTTTGCCGGTGGGGACTGGTTCTTGCTGGCCACCCTGGCCGTTCTCTTCAGCCTGGGGGTGGTGTTTCTCCCCTTTGCGCTGGGGGCGCTGCCCGTCCCCCTGTGCCGCCACAGGGCAGCTTTGTGCCTGGGGGCCGACTGCGCCCTGCTGGTGCTGCTGCTGTGGGAGGGCTGCCGCTACGCGGGCGAAGACTGGTTCCCCCTGCCGGCGCTGCCCGGTGTGCTGCTGGGTATGATTCTGCCGTGGGCCTGGCTGGGGATCATCCGCTATGCCCCGCTCTGCCGCCGATGGAAGGGGGCGGCGTGCCTGGCCTGCGCCGCCGCCCTGCTGCCCCTGGTCAACCCCCTGCTGGACCGGCTGGTGCTGCTGGGGGGCGGAGAGATGGAGCGGCTGCATGCCTTCTGGTTCCAGGCGGATTTCACCCGCTGGGGGGACAACTGGACAAGCAATGAGAATACCCTCCTGCTGGTGTGGATTGGCCTGGTGTGCGCCGCGGGGGTGTGCGCCGTCCTCGCCCTGGCGGGGAGACGGAAAAAGCGGAACTGACGGAACTGGAGAGAGGAGAGAGAGGAAATGGGACAGAGCGTGGACTTCCGGCCTGCCCGGCGGGAGGATGTACCCCTGATATTGCGGTTTATCCGGGAGCTGGCCGACTATGAGAAGCTGCTGGATCAGGTGGTGGCCGACCAGGCCACCCTGGAGGAGTGGCTCTTTGACCGGGAGAAGGCAGAGGTGATCTTCGCCCTGGCGGAGGGGAGAGAGGTGGGCTTTGCCCTGTTCTTCCACAACTTTTCCACCTTCCTGGGCCGGGCGGGGCTCTACCTGGAGGATCTGTTTGTCCTGCCGGAGTACCGGGGGCGGGGGATTGGGAAGGCCATTTTGAAGAAGCTGGCCGCCATCGCCCTGGAGCGGGGCTGCGGGCGGCTGGAGTGGTGGTGCCTGGACTGGAACCGGCCCAGCATCGACTTCTACCGCTCCCTGGGGGCGCAGCCCATGGAGGAGTGGACGGT
>CALWWS010000029.1 GCA_944385305.1 uncultured Oscillospiraceae bacterium
CCCCGCCTTCCGGGGCAGGGGGGGTGTGGTCATGCGGAGGAAGTGCTCCAGGAAGGGCTCCACGCCGAAGTTGGTGAGGGCGGAGCCGAAGAACACCGGGGAGAGCTTGCCGTGGCGGACACGGTCCAGGTCAAACTCGGCGGCGGCGCCGTCCAGAAGCTCGATCTCGTCGCTGAGCTGCCGGTGGAGAGAGGCGCCGATCAGGCTGTCCAGGTTGGGGTCGCCCAGCTCCACCTCCGTGGCGGTGGCCGCCTTGGACCCGCCGTTGCTGGTAAAGTGGATGATCTTCTTGCTGCCCCGGTCGTAAACGCCCTTAAAATCCTTGCCGCAGCCGATGGGCCAGTTCACCGGGTAGGTCTCGATCCCCAGCTCCTTCTCCAGCTCCTCCAGGAGCTCAAAGGAGTCCCGGGCCTCCCGGTCCATCTTGTTGATGAAGGTGAAGATGGGGATGTCACGCATGGCGCAGACCTTGAAGAGCTTCCGGGTCTGGGCCTCCACGCCCTTGGCCGCGTCGATGACCATGACGGCGCTGTCCGCCGCCATCAGGGCGCGGTAGGTGTCCTCGGAGAAGTCCTGGTGGCCGGGGGTGTCCAGGATGTTGATGCAGAAGCCCTCGTACTGGAACTGCATCACCGAGGAGGTCACCGAGATGCCGCGCTGTTTCTCAATCTCCATCCAGTCGGAGGTGGCGGCACGGGCATTCTTCTTGCCCTTGACGATGCCGGCCTGGGCAATGGCCCCGCCGTAGAGCAGGAATTTCTCGGTGAGGGTGGTCTTGCCGGCGTCGGGGTGGCTGATGATGGCGAAGGTGCGCCGGCGGTTGATTTCCGATTCATATTGGGACATATTCACTGACCTCCAGATACCAGGCGCGGAGCCATCATCAGCCCTCGCGCCTTTTGGCGCGTCCAAGTGTTTTCGCCTGCGGCGAAAACCTTGCCGCAGGGCGGATTGACTCCGCCCGAGGATGTAAAATCACCAGGGGCCCCATAAGGCGCCTCGGGGGCCTTATGGGAAAAGGATGGCGAAGGTGCGCCGGCGGTTGATTTCCGATTCATATTGGGACATATTCACTGACCTCCAGATACCAGGCGCGGGGCCTGTACCCATTATTATACGGAATCTTCCGGGGGTTGTAAACGGAAAAAGGGGGCGTGCTCCCCGGGGTTCAGCTCCTCCAGCAGGGCGGGGGGCTCCACCAGGCTTCCAATGGCGGGGACTCCCTCCACCGCGCCGAAGCCGTAGGCGGCGTGGAGGAAGGGCACCCCGGCCGCCGAGGCAGCCTGAAAATCTCCCCGGGTGTCCCCCACGTAGACCGGGCGGCGCAGCCCGTTGCGCGCCGCCACCGCCCGGATGTTCTCCGCCTTGGGCCGCCCCGTGCGGCCGGGGCACTCCCAGTCGGTGAAATACCGGCCCAGGCCGTGGGCGGCGAAGAAGCTCTCGATATACCCGTCCTGGCAGTTGCTGACGATAAAGAGGGGGTACTTCTCCGCCAGCAGGGGCAGGGCCTGGGCCGCGCCGGGGCAGAGGACGCCTCCGTTGCGGGCCAGATACTCGTTCTCCATGTCACAGCACACCTCCAGCAGGGGGGCGAGCTCCCCGGGTTCCACCTGGGGGAAGAGCTTCTTGGCGATGTCGGGGAGGAGCATCCCCATGCAGCCCTTGAGCCGCGCGGGCGTGACCGCCCCCGCCAGGTCGGGACGGAACCGGGCCAGGGCCCGGTTCCAGGACAGGCAGATGCCCTCCAGGGCATCCCAGAGGGTGCCGTCCAGATCAAAGAGAATACCGTCAAACATTCCAATGCCTCCCCGGGGCCCGCGGGGCCCTTTCCGCGTGCCGCGGCAGCCGCAGAACCCATTGTAGCGGAAAACCGCCGCCGCCGCAACGGGCAAAATAGACAAGGCGCCCCGGGCAGCCGGATGTCCGGAAGATTTTCAGACATCTCCCGTTTTTTGTCTATTCCACTTTTCCGCCGGGCGCGGTATGTTGTTAGCAGACCGTCCGCGCCAAACGGCGCGGCACCCGCAGAAAGGAGCCCGCTATGGGAGCCATCATTGATCAATTCGGCGCGCTGGTGGGTGCGCAGCTGCCCAACCACCCGGAGCGCGCCCGTTCCCTTCTCTCCAACGCCTACCGTCTGGTGGGCGCCCAGATGAAATACCTCCCGCCCCGCCATCTGGGCCGGGCCCAGAGCTATATCCAGAGCGTGGTCTCCCCCGCCATGGGCCGGGCCCTGTCCCGGGACGGGCTGTGCGCCTGCGTCAACGTCTTTTTGCCCTGCGAACTGCTCCACGCCATGGACATCCCGCCCATGTTCCCCGAGGGGCTCTCCTGCTATCTGGTGTCCACCGCCGCCGAGGGCCCCTTCATCCGCTGCGCCGAGGAGCGGGGGGTGCCCGACAGCTACTGCTCCTACCACAAGCTGCTGCTGGGTCGGGCCGAGGCGGGGGTGCTTCCCACGCCCCCGCCCATCCTGCCCCCCTCCCCGGCCTGCGGCGCCAACCAGCTTCCCTTCCGCCGCCTGGC
>CALWWS010000030.1 GCA_944385305.1 uncultured Oscillospiraceae bacterium
TGTATCCCCACATGACGGTGTACGACAACATGGCCTTTGCTCTGAAGCTGCGCAAGACTCCCAAGGATGAGATCGACAAGAAGGTTCGCGAGGCGGCCGCCATCCTGGACATCACCCAGTACCTGGATCGCAAGCCCAAGGCCCTGTCCGGCGGCCAGCGTCAGCGTGTGGCCATCGGCCGCGCCATCGTCCGCGATCCCCAGGTGTTCCTGATGGATGAGCCCCTGTCCAACCTGGACGCCAAGCTGCGCAACCAGATGCGCGCCGAGATCATCAAGCTGCGCCAGCGCATCAACACCACCTTCATCTACGTCACCCACGACCAGACCGAGGCCATGACTCTGGGCGATCGGATTGTCATCATGAAGGACGGCTATATCATGCAGATCGGCACCCCCCAGGAGGTGTTCGACACCCCCGCCAACCTGTTTGTGGCCGGCTTCATCGGCTCCCCCCAGATGAACTTCTTTGACGCCCAGCTGGAGAAGAACGGGGACAGCTACCAGCTGGTGGTGGCGGGCGCCACCATGTCTCTGGCCGACGAGATCCAGAAGAAGCTTGCCGCCAAGGGCGTGGCCGGCGGGAAGGTGGTCGCCGGTGTCCGGCCCGAGCACATCTCCTTTGTCCACCAGCCCGGGGAGCACGCCGTGACCAGCAAGGTGGACGTGTCCGAGATGATGGGCAGCGAGGTCTACCTCCACGTCACCGCCGCGGGCAAGGACGTGGTGCTGCGCATTCCCACCACCGAGCTGCCTCCCCAGTTCCGGGCGGGTATCCCCTTCGGCACCGAGGTGAACTTTACCTTCCGTCCCGAGCTCATCCACCTCTTCGACCCTGAGACCGAGAAGAACCTGCTGGTGTAACATACAAAAAATCCCCGGCCGCAAGGCCGGGGATTTTTTATATCTAAGGTTCCAGCAGCAGCTCCTCCAGCTCCGCCGGGGTATGCGCAATGGTCCGGGCCCCGTGGGCCAGGAGGAAGGGGATATCCCGGAAGCCCCAGCTTACCGAGATACAGGGCAGCCCGGCAGCCCGGGCGGTTTCAATGTCCACATCCGAGTCCCCGATGTACACCGCCCCCTCCCGGGGAGCCCCCAGCTCCTCCAGGGCGCGCAGCACCGTGTCCGGGGCGGGCTTGCGGGCCACCCCGGGCCGCTCCCCGATGGCCACGGGAATGCGGAGGCCGAAGTAGTCCCGGCACAGATCCTTCACCGCCCGGTCAAATTTGTTGGACACCACTGCCGTCGCCACTCCAGCCGCCTGGAGATGGTCCAGCAGGGGGAGAATGCCGGGGTAGGGGGCGGTCTTGTTTGCCATATTGTGCAGATAGTGGGCCCGGAACTGGGCCAGGCACTCCGCCTCCGCCTCGGGGGCCGTGCCGGGGGGCACCGCCCGGCGGATGAGCAGTCCCACCCCGTTGCCCACGAAGGCGCGCACCTCCTCCACCGTGCGGGGCGGAAAGCCGCAGACTTTCAGGGCGTGGTTGGCGCTGTGGGCCAGATCTTCCAATGTATTGAGCAGGGTGCCGTCCAGGTCGAAGACGGCGGCGCGGTATGCGGCCATAGTGTTCTCCCTCCCGTCATTGCCCCCAGTATAGCACATTAGGGGGAAAAGGGGAAGAGACGGACCAGCAGAAACCCAAGCAGGGCGCAGCAGGGGAAGGTGCACAGCCAGGTCAGGCCGATCTCCCCCGCCACCCGGCGGTTCACCCCCTGCCTCCCCGCCCCCAGGATGGCGGCGGTCTTGGCGTGGGTGGTGCTCACCGGCAGCCCCGCCAGGGTACACGCCAGCAGGCAGGCCGCGCCCCCCGCGTCGGCGGCCAGGCCCCCCAGGGGAGTGAGGGGCGCCATGTCACGTCCCACCCGCTCCACAATCCGCCGCCCCCCGGCGGCGGTGCCGGCGGCCATGGTGAGGGCGCACAGAGCGGCCAGCCACAGGGGCAGGTCAAAGGGGGCGGCGCTCTCCCCGCCGGGGAGGGTGAGGCCCAGCAGCAGCAGGGCCATGAACTTCTGCCCGTCCTGGGCCCCGTGGACAAAGGCCATGGCCGCCGCTCCGGCGATCTGGCCCCGGCGGGCCGCCCGGGGGGAGGGGCCCAGCTTCTCCAGCAGCCCCGCCGCCCCCGCGCCTCCCAGCCAGCCCAGGGCCAGGGAGACGCCCAGCCCCAGCCCAACCCGGGCCCAGGCTTCCCCCTGGAGATTGGCCCACCCCCCGGGCAGGGCCAGGGCGGCCCCGGAAAGCCCGGCCACCAGGGCGTGGCTCTCGCTGGTGGGAGCCCCGAAGACCCAGGCCAGCACCGCCCAGAGGATCACAGCGGCCAGAGCGGCGCACAGGGCCCCCCGGCCCCCCTCTCCCAGGCGGGTCAGGCCGTACAGGGTGCGGGCCACGGCGGCCCGGCTCCCCGCTGCCCACAGCCCGCCCAGCAGGTTGCACACCGCCGCCAGCCCCGCCGCCCGGCGGAAGGAGAGAGCCCCCGTGCCCACCGCCGTGGCGATGGCGTTGGGGGCGTCCGTCCAGCCGTTGACCAGCACCACCCCCAGGGTAAGCAGAAAGACCAGGCCCAGCCCGGGCGCGGAGAGAACCTGGCTGAGAAATTGGGAAAAGGACAGATCAAACACCCCCCTCTCCAGTGTACGGGAGAGGGGGGGTGGTTATGAGGGGATTAGGAAAAGCCTATGGTCTCCAGAATGCGGTCCACCTCCTGGGCCCGCAGGCTCCAGGCGGCGGCCAGGCCGTACTCCCTGCGGCGCTCCCGGGCCCAGTCCCCGGTCTCCGCCAGGGCCCGGCGGCACAGCCGGGCGAACTCCTCCGGGGAGTGGGCCCCGTAGACCACGTCGGGGAAGTGCTCCACCTGCTCGGGGTAGAACATGGACACCACCGGCTTGCCGGTGGACAGGTACTCGTAGATCCGGGCGGGGATCACGTCGCCCCCCCGGTCGGCCTCACACAGGAAGTTGAGGCACACGTCGAAGCGGGCCAGGTAGTCGGGGATCTCCATCTGGGGCCGGAAGCCCAGCACGGCGGCGTTGGGCAGCTCCTCCAGCTGGCGCAGCAGGGGGTTGCGCTCCCGCCGGCCCACAAACACGAAGGTGCACTGGGGCAGCAGCCGGGCGGCGCGGAGGGCGGGGGCCAGGTCCAGATCCCGCCGCAGCCCTCCCACATAGCCCAGCACCGGGCCGGAAATTCTCCGCAGCTCCGCCGGGCACTCCACCGGGGAGCGGCTGAACATGGGGTAATTTACCCCGTTGGGCAGCAGGGCGATGTTGGCGCTGCACGGAGAGAGGTGGTGGATAAGCCCCGGCGAGGCGGCAAAGACCACGTCGGCGGCCAGGGCCAGATCGCTCTCCCACCGGATGGGCAGGTGGGACCAGTCCCGGTCGCAGTCGTACACCAGGGCCCGGAAGGCCAGGTAGTCCAGCAGGTGGACGCTCTCCGGCCCGGTGCACCACAGCAGGGCCTGGCGGAAGCGGTGGCGATCCATCCGCTCCTCGATAAACCGGGCCAGCTTCTTCTGGCCCATGCGGAACAGCCGGGTGTAACGCTGCTCCACCTCCAGAATGGGGGGAAGGGTGTACACCGTCAGCCCGGGGCGCACCCGGCGCCCCTCCTTGCCCCGGGTCTTGCCCGGCGGCTCGAAGAAGAGGATCTGGGCCCCTTTGAGCCGGGTCATCAGCTGCTGGGTGCGGGTGGGTACCTCCTGCCAGGGGGTGTGGGAGAGGCAGACAATCTGTTTCACGCCGCCACCTCAGTCCCGGCGGGAGAGCAGCCGGGCGGCAGTCTCCAGGTTGCGCCGCTCCACCGTCCGCAGCCGCTCCACCCCCCCCTCCAGGAAGGCGGTGTCCCCGATGCGGGCACAGGCGGCGTCGATGTGGGCGCACAGGGCCTGGGCGGTGACGCTGTCCAGGTTGGTGTAGAGGTCCTGTCCGATGTAGGACAAAAAGGAGCTGATCTTCTGATCGTACACCACCCCCACCAGGGGCACTCCCTGCCCGGCGGCAAAGACCAGGGCGTGCAGGCGCATGGACACCACCACCTGCATCCGGGCAAACAGACCGATGGTGTGGTCCGAGCTGCCGGTGTGGGAGAGGATGTGGTAGGGGGCCTTCATGTGCCTGGCCGCCAGCTGGGCGGCCCCCACGTCCAGCCGCCGCTCAATGGGGAGGAAGACGGGGGTGAGGCCGTACTTCTCCCAGGCGTAGTCCGCCGCCGCGCCGAACAGGTGGGCCTTGGCCTCAAAGCCCGGCCAGGGGCGCAGGGCAAAGCCGATATAGCGCTTGTTGGGGTCCAGCCCCTGGCTCTCCAGCAGGCCGTCCACCACCTGGGGGTCGGCGGCGGGGAGGATCACCGTGGGGTCGGCGGAGAGGACGATCTCCGGCCGGGTCACCCCCATGTCCCGCAGCTCCTCCTGGGAGTGGGTGTCCCGCAGGGTGATGGCGTCCACGCTCTTCTGGAGCACCCTGGAGGCCCGGCGGCGGTTGGCGGGGGAGTGGATGGGCCCGATGCCGCAGCCGTACATCATTACCCGGTTGCCCAGCGCCTTGGCCGCCGAGATGGTGAACAGGTAGAACCACAGGGAGCGGTGGCTGGTCACGTCCTGCATGAGGGAGCCGCCGCCGTTGATATACAGCCTGGTTTTCCCCATCCGGGCCAGGAAGCGGGGGAAGGCGAAGGTGTAGATGGAGTTGACCCGGTAGGTGCGCCGGGTGTCCGCCGGGTTGCGGGAGAGCACCCACACGGGCAGGTCAGGGTCAATCTGGCGCAGCTCGGTGACGATGGCCTCCAAAATGGCGTCGTCCCCCGCGTTGCCACGGCCGTAGGCCCCGCACACCAGGGCCCCGTCCCGGCGGCCGGTCTGCCGGTTTTTCCGGCGCAGGATGGTCTCGTAGATGGTCAGCTGCCGCTGGAGGGTGCTCTCCAGGGAGTAGTCGGTTTTGGCCTTCTCATAGAGCCGCCGCCCCAGGTGCTCCCGCAGGGTGGGGTCGTTGGCCAGGGCCACCAGGTGGCGGGAGAGGGCCTGGGCGTCTCCCGCCTCAAAGAGCAGGCCGTTCACCCCGTGCTCGATGAGGTAGGGCACGCCCCCCACCCGGCTGGCAATGGTGGGCAGGGCAGCCCGGGCCCCCTCGGTGAGGGAGTAGGGGAAGGTCTCGGACAGGGAGGTGAGGGTGTTGATGTCAATGGCGCTGTAAAAGCTGTCCGTGTCGGAGATCCAGCCGGCAAAGCACACCTTGTCCCCCACCCCAAGCTGCCCGGCCAGGGCCTTGAGCATCTCCATCTCCTCGCCGTCCCCGGCGATGAGCAGGCGCAGATTGGGACACTGCCCGGCGGCCAGGGCGAAGCCCCGTACCAGGGTGGCGATGTCCTTCACCGGGTTAAGCCGGGCGGCAATGCCCGCCACCACGCACTCCCCGTCCGCCTCCAGCCCCACCTGGCGGAAGAACGCCTGGCGGGAGAGGGGGGCGGTGCGGGGGGTAAAGTCCAGGCCGTTGTAGATGGTGAAGAGCCTGTCCGGGTCAAAGCCCCGGGAGATGAGCAGGTCGGTCATGGCGTCGGACACGCCGATGCGGTAGTCCAGCAGCCGCAGAGCGAGGGTGTTGATGGTGCCGTAGGTGATGCGGGAGATGGGCCGGCCCATAGAGTCCAGACGCCAGTCGGAGTGGACGGTGGTGACCACCGGCAGGCCGGTGGATCTGCGGAGCA
>CALWWS010000031.1 GCA_944385305.1 uncultured Oscillospiraceae bacterium
CGGCCGATGGCCATGTTGAACTCGTTGACGGCGGTCAGGCCGCCGAAGTCAATGCCCAGGTGCTGTGCCTCCAGGATGGGGCTTTTGTCCACGTCCCGCTGGGGGATCAGGTTGGGGCTGGGCACCGGCACCAGCCGGCCGTCGTCCCGGCGCAAAGGCTTACTCATGGCTGGCTTCCCCCTCTCCCTGCGAATCTTTGCCGCGTCTGCCCCGCAGCTTGGCGCCGATACCAGCAAAGAAGGCACGCAGCTGGGGATTGTTGGTGGCCAGCATCACCAGGATGAGTACGATGGCATACACCAGCATGCGGTACTCGGAGAACTGGCGCAGGGCCTCGGGCAGGATGGTGAGGGCTGCGGCGGCAATGATGGAGCCCCACATGTTGCCCAGGCCGCCCAGCACCACAAACACCAGAATCAGGATGGAGGTGTTGAAGTCGAACTTATTGGCCACCACGGTGGAGTAGTTCATGGCAAACAGGGTGCCCGCCGCGCCCGCCAGGGCGGCGGAGGTGACGAAGGCCATGAGCTTGTATTTGGTGATGTTGATGCCCACGCTCTCGGCGGCAATGCGGTTGTCCCGCACGGCCATAATGGCCCGGCCGGAGCGGCTGTTCACCAGGTTAAAGACCACAAACAGGGTGATGAGCACCAGGATAAAGCCGGCGGTAAAGGTGGATATGGGCATGTTCCCCGACACACCCATGGGGCCGCCGATGACCGTGCGGCCGCCCTCCTCCAGCTCCAGAGTGTCGCTGAGGAAGCTGAAGTGCAGCCCCCTGCCGTCCAGGCCCACATAGAGGTTGTTGATGATGCTCTTGATAATCTCGCCGAAGGCCAGGGTGACGATGGCCAGGTAGTCGCCCTTCAGGCGCAGCACGGGGATGCCGATGAGGAAACCGGCCACGCCGGCGATAATGGCCCCCACCACCATGGCAAGGCCCAGGCGCAGAGGGACAAAGGGGATGGCGTCCTGCAGGGAGACAGCGGCCACCACGCCGGAGAAGGCGCCCACGCTCATAAAGCCGGCGTGGCCCAGGGAGAGCTCGCCCAGTACGCCCACCGTCAGGTTCAGGGAGACCGCCATCACCACATAGGCGCAGATGGGCACCAGCTGGCCCTTGAGCATGGAGCTCAGTCCGCCGCCGGCCATAACGGCCTGGAGCACCACAAACACGATAATGACGCCGGCATAGGTGAGGAAATTGGATCGGCTGGTCTTGTTGAGTGCTTTCATTCCGCTCACCTCACACTTTCTCCGGCATGATCTTGCCCAGCAGTCCGGCGGGCTTCACCAGAAGCACCACAATCAGCACGGCAAAGACGATGGCGTCGGAAATCTGGGTGGAGATGTACGCCTTGGCAAAGGTCTCAATAATGCCCAGCAGCACGCCGCCCAGCAGCGCGCCGGGGATGGAGCCGATGCCGCCGAACACCGCCGCGGTAAAGGCCTTGATGCCGGGCATGGATCCGGTGGTGGGCATCAGGGTGGTGTAGGCCGAGCACAGCAGCACGCCGGCGATGGCCGCCAGGGCGGAACCGATGGCAAAGGTGACGGAAATGGTGGTATTCACGTTGATGCCCATCAGCTGGGCGGCACCCTTGTCCTCCGAGCAGGCGCGCATGGCCTTGCCCATCTTGGTCTTGCCGGTGAACAGGGTCAGGCCAATCATAATGACCACGCAGGCCACAATGGTGACGATGGTCACATGGCTGATACCCAGCTGGCCGCCGAACAGCTCCACCTTCCCCGTACCCACCACGGAGGAGAAGATCTTGGGGTTGGAGGTCCACAGCAGCTGCGCCGCGTTTTGCAGGAAATAGCTCATGCCGATGGCGGTAATCAGTACGGCCAGAGACGTGGCCTGGCGCAGGGGCTTGTAGGCCAGGCGCTCAATCACCACACCCAGCACGGTGCACACCACCATAGCCAGTATCGTTCCCGCCAGGGGCGGCACCACCATGGCGCCCAGGGATCCCGGCTCAAACAGCTCACCCAGCCTGGACATGGTAAAAAAGCAGATGTACGCACCCACCATGATAACGTCGCCGTGTGCAAAGTTGAGCATCTTGGCGATGCCGTATACCATGGTGTAGCCCAGGGCGATGATGGCGTAGACGCTGCCCAGACTGATCCCGGTGATCAGGTAGGATAAAAAGGTCATACACACACACCTCAAAATAAGAATTAAGAACTAGGAACCAGGGTGTCGCCTTCATTCCCAGTTCTTAATTCTCAATGTTAGATTTCTCTCTCTCGCGTGAAGCGGCGGCAGGAGGGCCGGCGGCCGCAGCCGTCAGCCCTCCCTCAGCCGTATTCTCTCTTCGGGACAATTGGTGCTTACATACCCACGTAAGCGCCGCTCTGGATGACCATGCCCTTGGGGCTCTTGGACACCGCGCCGGTGGAGTCCCAGGTAATGCCCGCGCCGTCGCCGGTCAGGCCGGTGAGGGTGATGGTGGGGAACACCTCAATGAGCTTGTTGCAGATCTCCTCGGCGGTCATGTCGGGGGTGCAGCCGGCGGTCTCCAGGGCCAGCTTATAGGCGTAAACGCAGTCATAGGCGTCGGCGGCAAACTGGTTGGGGATATCGCCGTACTTCTCCTGGTACTTGGTCACAAAGCTCTGGGTGGCCTCGTCCTCGGCATCGGCGTTGAAGGGGGTGAGGAGCATCACGCCCTCGGCCAGGGCGGTGTCAAAGCCGTCCAGGGTGAGGATGCCGTCCATGCCGTCCACGCCGAAGAACTTGGGCGCATAGCCCATGGCGTTGGCCTGGGAGAGGATCAGAGAGGCGGGGGTGTAGTACATGGGCAGGAAAATAAGGTCGGCCCCGGCCTTCTGGGACTCGGTGAGCTGGACGTTAAAGTCGGTGTCGTTGCCGTCGGCAAAGGTGCCCTCGTAGACAATCTCCAGGCCGCGGGTCTCAGCCTCGGCCACGAAGGTATCCCGGATGCCCTTGGAGTACACGTCATCGTTCTTCCAGATAATCGAAATCTTGCTGCCCAGCTTCTGCTCGGCGATGTACTGGGCGGAGGCCATGCCCTGGTTGGGGTCGGTGAAGCACATCTGGAACACGTTGTCCTTCCCCTCAATGACCGCGGTGGAGCTGGCGGAGGGGGTGAGGGCAAAGATGCGATCCTGGTAGTTGTACACGGAGGTCGCCTCGCCGGGCTTGGAAGTCACGGAGCCCAGGGAGATCTGCATGCCCCAGTCCTTCAGGGTGTTGTAGGCGTTCACGGCCTTCTCGGCGTCGTGCACGTCGTCCTCGTAGCGCAGCTCGAACTGGATACCGCCCATGGCGTTGATCTCCTCCACGGCGATCTCGGCGCCGTGCTGGGCAGCCAGGCCGTAGATGGAGGCGGCGCCGGTCAGGGGGCCGGTTCCGCCCAGCTTAAAGGCGGCGCCGGAGGTGCTGGCGGTGGTATCGCCGGCGGGGGTGCCGCTCACCTCGGGGGAGCCGGTGGCGGGGGCGGGAGACTGGGCATCGCCGCTGTCGTTGCTGCTTCCGCAGCCGGCCAGAAGGCCGATGCACAGCGCGCCTGCCATGGCAAGAGACAGGATGCGGGACTTCTTCATCATTCATTACCTCCTTTTGGATTGTTGACAATTATATCTGTATTGCTGAAAATTGTCAACCGCTAAACTATACAATGGCCGCGGGGCACGCACAGACGTCTTTAAGCGGATATGCCAACCAAACCCGCCAAAATCCGCCCTTTTTCACACCACAAGGCCCCCATTGGGGGCCAGCACCTGTCCGGTAATGAACCGGGCGGCGGGAGAGGCCAGAAAATGGATGCACGCCGCCACATCCTCCGGCGTGCCGATGTCGCCCAGGGGGGTCTCCTCTCGCAGGGCCTGGAGGGCCTGCTCGTCCAGATTGCAGTTCATATCGGTATCAATTACCCCGGGAGCCACGCAGTTGACCGTGATCCCCGAGGGACCCAGTTCCTTGGCCAGGGCCTTTGTCAGCCCGATCACCGCCGCCTTGGAGGCGGAGTAGGCCACCTCGCAGGAGCCCCCCACCTGCCCCCACATGGAGGAGACCGTCACAATCCGCCCCTGCTTGCGGTGGATGAAGTGGGGCAGGGCCGCCCGGATCGCGTGAAACACCCCATCCACGTTCACCCCGAAAATTCCCCGCCAGTCGGCATCGGTGAGATCCCCAAAGAGCTTCTGCTGGGCTACACCGGCGTTGCACACCAAAATGTCAAGTTGACAAAATTTATCCAACACATTGTCAATCATCCCCTGCACCTGCACCGGGTCGGACACGTCGGCCTGCACCGCCCAGCCCCCCAGCTCCCGGGCCAGAGCTTCCGCCTGCTCCCGGGAGCGGCAGTAGTTGATCACCACCCTGCACCCGTCCTCCGCAAAGCGCCGGGCGGCTGCCGCCCCAATGCCCCGGCTGCCGCCGGTGATGAGCACCACTTCTCCTTTCATCCCTCTCTCCTCCTCAGCCAGTCCACGCACAGGCCGTGCCAGGCGGCGGCGTGGGCGTTATAGTGTTCCTCGTCCCGGGCACTCTCCCGGTCGGCCAGGCCCATGGCGTGGGGACCACGGGCAAACAGGTGCAGCTCCAGGGGGACGCCGCCCCGGCGCAGGGCCAGGGCGTAGTCCAGGGTGTTCTCCGCCGGGACGGTGCGGTCCTCCCCCGTGGCCCAGAGAAAAACCGGGGGGTGGTTGGGGACCGGCGGGCCGTCCAGCCGCAGAGCCTGCCAGTCCCCTACCGGCTCCAGCAGGGTCTGCTGGTGTACCACAGGGTAGGCCAGAATGGCGGCGTCGGGCCGCACCTGCTCCGGGGTCAGCCCCAGCCCGTCCAGAGCCGGGTCGTTCCAGTGTCCGGCCAACCAGCCGGCCAGATGTCCCCCGGCGGAAAAGCCGCACACAGCCACCCGATTTGGGGCGAAGCCCAGCTCCTCCGCACGGCCGCGGAGAAAGGCCATGGCGCAGGCGGCCTCCCAAAAGGGCTGGGGCCAGCGGGCGGGCAGCACGCTGTAGCGCAGCACAAAGGCCTGCACTCCCGCCGCCGCGAAGGCCAGGGCCACCGGCTCCCCCTCCGCCGGGGCAATGCGCCGGTAGCTGCCCCCGGGCAGAATGAGCGCCGCCCAGCGCGCCCCGTCGTCGGCCAGCAGGCCGGTGCGCCCCCGGCAGTACGCCTCCAGCGCCGTATCCGGCCCGCAGCCCGTCAGGCCGGGGCAGAACTCCGTGGGCGCAAAGCTGTGACAGAACATAGGCTCCCCCCTCTCCATTTTGGGTGAGTATATCATTTTTTCCCCCGGTTGGAAAGTAGAACAGGGAAAAAAGCTATTGACAAGCACTCCGCTTGCAGGTATAATAGCTTTTGCCGTTTGGACGATTAGCTCAGCTGGTAG
>CALWWS010000032.1 GCA_944385305.1 uncultured Oscillospiraceae bacterium
CTCCAGCACCAGCTCCCCCAGCAGCGCCGCCGCCGGTTCCAGCACGGCGGAGCCGTCCAGGGTGTAGGCGTCGTCCAGAAAGCTGCCCACAAAGCCCACGCACTGGGTCTCCCCCTTGCGGCGCACCATGGGCTCCAGGGCTCCGCCGTACAGCTCGTCCAGAGCGGCAGAGAGGGCCTCCATGTCCGGGTGGCGCTGGGTGCCCCGGCGCAGCACAGAGGGGATCAGGGCGTACATGGAGGCGGTGTCCCCGTGGAGGGGCAGCAGAAAATGTACCGCCAGCATGCTGGATTTGAATTTCTCGGTGTGCACTGCCGTCAGGTGGATGCCGGGCAGCAGCTGGGTTCTCGTGACGTCGATCACGGACAACCAATCCTTTCCTCGCGCATGGACGCGCACTGCCCGTCCGCGCGGTAGTTTGCCAGGCCCATTATACACGATCTTTCCCCGTTTGCCACCCTCTCCGGCAAAAAAATCGCCTCCGCTCTCCGCCGGGCCGCTCACCGGCAGTTTCTCCCCCGGACTAGGGAAATATGCGCCTCAAACCGCCGGCACAAAAAATCTGGTTTTCCTCTTGACAAATCCCACAAAATATAGTATCATCGCTCTTGTTGTAAAGCTCTATAACTTTACAGAATTCCAAGAGGAGGCGGCGAAATGAAGAACCAGGCCTACCGAATGGCCCTGCTCTACGACTTTTACGGCGACATGCTCACCGACCGCCAGAAGGAATTTTACGACCTCTATTACAACGAGGACCTCTCCCTGGCCGAGATCGCGGAGAATTACGGCATCACCCGCCAGGGCGTGCGGGACGTGATCGTCCGGGCGGAGGCCATCCTTACCGAGCTGGAGGACAAGACCGGCATCATCCGCCGCTTCCACAAGATGAAGGAGCAGTTTGCCCAGATTGAGGACTGCGTGCGGGCCATTGACCAGATCAACCGCCAGCACTACCAGGACGACGGGCTGGAGAGCCAGTGCAGCCAGATTTTCGGCGTGCTGGAGCAGCTCAAGCAGGAGTAAGCAATGGCATTTGAAGGACTGACCGAAAAGCTCTCCGCAGCGTTCAAGCGCCTGCGGGGCAAGGGCCGCCTCACCGAGGCCGACGTGAAGGAGGCCATGCGGGAGATCCGCATGGCCCTGCTGGAGGCCGACGTGAACTTCAAGGTGGTCAAGCAGTTTGTCTCCACCGTCACCGAGCGGGCGGTGGGCAGCGACGTGCTGGAGAGCCTCACCCCCGCCCAGATGATCGTCAAGATCGTCAACGAGGAGCTCACCACCCTCATGGGCGGGGAGAGCACCAAGCTGACCATCTCCTCCAAGCCCCCCACGGTGATTATGATGGTGGGCCTCAACGGCGCGGGCAAGACCACCAACGCCGCCAAGCTGGCCGGCTTTATGAAAAAGCAAAACGGCAAGCGGCCACTTCTGGTGGCCTGCGACACCTTCCGCCCCGCCGCCGTCACCCAGCTGAAGGTGGTGGGCGAGCAGGTGGGCGTGCCTGTGTTTGAGCAAGGGCTGGGCGACCCGGTGGAGATCGCCAGGGCGGGTATCGCCCACGCCAAGCAGCACGGCAACGACCTGGTGTTTATCGACACCGCCGGCCGGCTCCACGTGGATGAGGAGCTGATGGATCAGCTCAAGGTGATGAAGCAGGCCATTGACCCCACGGAGATCCTCCTCATTGTGGACGCCATGATCGGCCAGGACGCGGTGAACGCCGCCAAGGCCTTTGACGAGGCCCTGGACATCACCGGCGTGATGCTCACCAAGCTGGACGGCGACGCCCGGGGCGGCGCGGCCCTCTCCATCAAGGCGGTCACCGGAAAACCCATCAAGTTTGTGGGCGTGGGCGAGAAGCTGGATCAGGTGGAGGTCTTCCACCCCGACCGCATGGCCTCCCGCATCCTGGGCATGGGCGATATGCTCTCCCTCATTGAGAAGGCCCAGCAGAGCTTTGACGCCCAGAAGGCGGCCGAGCTGGAGCAGAAGCTGCGCAAAAACAAGTTCACCCTGGCCGATTTCTACGACCAGCTTATCCAGATTAAGAGCATGGGCTCCCTCACCGATATTATGGGGATGCTCCCCGGGGTAAACAGCAAGGCCCTGGAGGGGGTCAGCGTGGACGAGAAGGCTCTGGCCCGGACGGAGGCCATTATCCTCTCCATGACCCCCGCCGAGCGGGACAACCCCTCCCTGCTCAACAACAGCCGGAAAAAGCGCATCGCGGCCGGCTCGGGCACCCAGGTGGTGGACATCAACCGTCTGCTCAAGCAGTTTGACATGATGCAGCAGATGACCAAGCAGTTCTCCGGCGGCCGGATGAAGAAGCTGGGGAAGCTGGGTAAGATGGGAAAAATGGGCAAGCTGCCCGGCCTTCCCTTCTGAGTTTGTGGTAAGCGCGCCCTTCCGCGCGTTTCCAGATAGAGATGCACATATCATATGGAGGTGAAAATACCATGGTTAAAATCAGACTGCGCCGGATGGGCGCCAAGAAGGCTCCCTTCTACCGCATCGTGGTGGCGGATTCCCGCTATCCCCGCGACGGCCGCTTCATCGAGGAGATCGGCACCTACAACCCCCTGACCAATCCCGCCGAGATCAAGGTGGACGCCGAGCGCGCCCAGGCCTGGATCAAGACCGGGGCCCAGCCCACCGAGACCGTGAAGTCCCTGCTGAAAAAAGCCGGCGCCATCTAACGGAGGGCTTTTCTGCCATGAAGGAACTGCTCACCTATATTGCCCAGAATCTGGTGGAGCACCCCGAGGCGGTCACCGTCACCCAGCACGGCGGCGAGAGCGAGACCGTGCTGGAGCTGCGGGTGGCTCCCGAGGATATGGGCAAGGTCATCGGCCGCCAGGGCCGCATCGCCAAGGAGATCCGCACGCTGATGCGCTCCGTGGCCCAGCGCAGGGGCACCAAGGTCTCTGTGGAAATTGTAGACTGAAAAACGGCGGGGCTGGCCCCGCCGTTTTTGCAACTGGAGGAAGCAGATGAAACAGCGATTTTTGCAGGCCGGGCAGATTGGCAACACCCACGGCATCCAGGGGGAGGTCAAGATCGTCCCCTGGTGCGACACGCCGGAATTTCTCTGTCAGTTCCAAACCCTTTACGTGGATGACAAACCTATTAAAGTCCGTTCTGCCAGGGTGCATAAAGGCAATGTCCTTGCCATGCTGGAGGGGGTAAGCGATGTAAACGCCGCCATGCTGCTCAAGGGCAAGACGGTGTATATCGACCGCACCGGGGTGGTGCTGCCCGAGGGGCGGCACTTTCTGGCCGACCTGATGGGTCTGGAGGTCATCGACGCGGACAGCGGGGCGCGGCTGGGCGTGGTGGCCGACATCCTCACTCCCCCCGCCCACGAGGTCTACGTGGTGCGCGGCGAGCACGAGTACCTCATCCCCGCGGTGGACGAGTTCTTGGTGGAGACTAACGTGGAGGGCGGCTATATTAAGGTACGCCTCATTGAGGGGATGCGCAGCGATGTATAGAATTGATATTATGACCCTCTTTGACCTCACCGTGGGGGACATGATGAACGAGTCCATTCTGGGCCGGGCCCAGGAGCGGGACTTCATT
>CALWWS010000033.1 GCA_944385305.1 uncultured Oscillospiraceae bacterium
CCGCTACCTGCCGGCTCACCGGCCTGCACATTATTCTGCTCTACGCCTTCGTGGGTGTGCTCATGGCCCTGCTGGCCCTGGCCGCCTATCGCCGCCGCCAGCTGGAGCGGGCGGGGGACGTGATCGCCATCTCCTGGCTGCGCCCGGTGTTCAAATACAGCGTGGGCTTCTGCGCCGCCATCTCCCTGGGCCTGCTTCTCTACGGGATTTTCCTCAACGCCCTGCCCCAGAGCGCCTGGGTGCTGCTGGCCTTCATGCTGGTGGGGGGACTGGTGGGCTACTTTGTGGCCGAGATGCTGCTGCACAAGAGCTTCCGGGTGTTCCGCAGGGGCTGGCGGGGATGCGCTGTGCTGCTGGTGTGCCTGGCGCTGGCCATGTGCGCCATGGAGCTTGACCTCACCGGCTTTGAGCGGCGTATCCCCGATACCGCCGCCGTGGAGCAGGTCTCCATCGCCAACCTCCACTCCGCCCCCAATGACGATGGGGCCGGACTCTTCCTCACCCTCCGGGAGCCGGAGGAGATTGCGCTGATCCGGCAGCTGCACCAGGCTCTTGTGGACAACAAGGAGCTGGCCGAGTCCCAGCCCCAGACCGGCTGGGTCTCCTCTCTGGACGAGGACGGTCTGGAGGTGGAAATACAGGGGGGCACCAACCTGCGCCTGGACTATGACCTGGCGGACGGCGACAGGCTGCTTCGCAGCTACTGGGTGGACGTCACCCGGGAAAACCTGCTGGATCCCGACTCCCCCGCCGCCCTGCTCACCCGCCTCATCAACCTGCCCAGCGTGGTGGAGCGCACCTATTTCGGCCAGTGGCAGGAGGATCACCGCCTGATCAATGCGGTCATCTATAATGTCCCCGACCAGCCCGCGGACAGCATGAGCCGCTATCTCCTCCCCGAACAGGAGGAGTATGATGGAACCGCCACAACAAGCAGCAGCGCGGTGGTCACCTCCTCGGAGGCCGCATACACCGACATCGTGCTGGACAGCGACGCCCTGGAGCCCCTGCTCCAGGCCATCTTTACCGACATCCGCGAGGGCAACCTGGGCCGGCGCTACCTGCTGGAGGATCGGGAGCGGCTGGAAAACTGCTGCTACAGCGATCTGAACCTCACCTTCTACGCCCCCCACGGCCTGGGCGGCGAAACCGAGGCCGTCAACTACACCGTCACCATTACCCTGCAGAAGAGCGCGGCAAACACCATGGCGGTGCTGGAGGAATACGGCGTGGACACCGAGCGCCAGCTCCCCTCCCATGCCCAGGTGTACCTCCAGACCGCAACCGGCTAATCCTTTCCGCAGTCATCCGCCCGCCGCTCCGGCCCAGCCGGAGCGGCGGAATTGTGATTTTATGCCAATTTGTTCCCGCTTTTAGACGGTGAAGTTCGGGAAAATTATGCGCCTGCGCGGTTGATTTTTCAGGGGTGGAACGGTATAATGGGTTGACTGTGTATTTACCGGGCGCAAAGCAAAGGAATCGAAATAGAAATTGGAGGTTACTGTCCATGAAAGAGATCTATGTTGTCAATTGCTGCCGCACTGCGGTGGGCTCCTTCGGCGGCAGCCTGAAGGACGTGCCCGCTGTGGATCTGGGCGCCACTGTTGTCAAAGAGGCCCTCAACCGCGCCGGTGTGAAGCCCGAGCAGGTGGATGAGCTGATGTTCGGCTGCATCCTCACCGCCGGTCTGGGCCAGAACCCCGCCCGCCAGGTGGGCGTGAAGGCCGGCCTGCCCTACTCCGTGCCCGCCTACACCGTGGGCATGGTGTGCGGCTCCGGCATGAAGTCCGTCATCGAGGGTGCCCGCGCCATTCTGGCCGGCGACGCCGAGGTGGTTGTGGCCGGCGGCACCGAGAACATGTCCGCTGTCCCCTTCACCCTGCCCGCTGAGCGCTGGGGCGCCCGCATGGGCGACAAGAAGGTCGTGGACGCCATGATCAAGGACGGCCTGTGGGATGCCTACAACAACTACCACATGGGCACCACCGCCGAGAACATTGCCGACGTGTGGGGCATCACCCGCGAGGAGATGGACGCCTTTGCCGCCGCTTCCCAGCAGAAAACCGAGGCCGCCATGGCCGCCGGCAAGTTTGAGGACGAGATTGTCCCCGTCATGGTGAAGAAGAAGAAGGAAATGGTGGAGTTCAAGGTGGATGAGTTCCCCCGCGCCGGCGTGACCGCCGAGAGCATTGCCAAGCTCAAGGGCGCCTTCCCTGTGGGTCCTGAGGGCGTGGAGGACGAGATTGTCCACACCTTTGAGGTCACCGGCGTGCACGCCGACGACGCCCGCAAGCACGTGCAGCGCGTCACCGCCGCCAACGCCTCCGGCATCAACGACGGCGCCGCCGCCATCGTGCTGGCCTCCGGCGAGGCGGTTGCCAAGTACGGCCTGAAGCCCATGGCCAAGCTGGTCAGCTGGGGCCAGGGCGGCGTGGATCCCAAGATCATGGGCGTGGGCCCCGTGCCCGCCTCCCGTCAGGCCATGGCCAAGGCCGGCCTGAAGATTGAGGACATGGACCTGGTGGAGGCCAATGAGGCCTTTGCCGCCCAGTCCATCGCCGTGGCCCGCGAGCTGGGCTTCGACATGAGCAAGGTCAACGTCAACGGCGGTGCCATCTCCATCGGCCACCCCGTGGGCTGCTCCGGCGCCCGCATCATTGTCACCCTGCTCCACGAGCTGGCCAAGCGCCCCGACGCCAAGAAGGGTCTGGCCACCCTGTGCATCGGCGGCGGCATGGGCGTTGCCACCATTTTTGAGAAGTGCTGAGCCAGCGCTGAATAAACTTTATACATGCAAAAGTCCCCGGAACCGTCTGGTTCCGGGGACTTTTTTGTTTCTGCGACAGCTGCTTACTGCTCTTGTTCCTCCCGGCCCACAAACTTGTGGGCCTCGTTCACCGCCCGCTCCACCGCGTTGAGGATGTTCTGATAGCCGGTGCAGCGGCACAGGTGACCGGAGATGAGCTTGCGCAGCTCCTCCCGGGTATACCGCTTCCCCGAGCCCACGATCTCCACGGCGGACATAATGATCCCCGGGGTGCAGAAGCCGCACTGGACGGCGGCCTCCTCCACAAAGGCCTGCTGGATGGGGGAGAGCTCCCCGTTTTCATTCTGCAAGCCCTCCACGGTGAGGATGGTTTTCCCCTGGGCCCAAACACCCAGGTAGATGCACGAGTCGATGGCGGTGCCGTCCACCAGCACGGTGCACGCCCCGCACTCTCCCACCTCGCAGCCCTTCTTCACGCTGGTGAGTCCCAGCCGCTCCCGCAGCACGTCGGCCAGGGACTCCCGCTGGTCAATGCCCACCTCCACCGGGCGGCCGTTGACGGTGCAGCGGAGAATTTCCATCATACCTGGGCCCCTCCTTTCCGCATCGCCTCGGCAAGAGCACGGGCGGACAGCTCCTCCACCAGCTGCAGCCGGAACTCCCGGGAGGCCCGCCAGCTGCTGCGGGGGCTCACATCCCCCAGGGCCGCCGGACCAATGGCGGCCAGGGCCTGCTCCACCGGCCGGTTGGAGGCGGCCGCCTCCGCACCGGGGGCGCGCATGGGCACCGGCCCGGCCACGCCGAAAGCCAGACGTACCTGCCGGGTCTCCCGCTTGTCCTGGGAGAGCTGGGCCAGGCAGCTCACCCCCAGGGTGGCGATGTCCATGGCGCTGCGCATGGCGTATTTGATGTAGTGGCCGGTAAAGCCCTCATACCCCTTCCGGGGCAGAACAATCTTGGTAAGCACCTCATAGGGGGCCAGATCCACCTTGCCCACCCCGTGGTACCACCGGGAAATGGGCACCTCCCGCTCCCCTCTGGGGCCCCGCACCCGCAGCACTGCCTCCAGGGCCACCAGAGTGGAGGCGGTATCCGCGGAGGTAATGCCGTTGCACACGTTGCCCCCGATGGTGCCCGCCGCCCGCAGCTGGGGCCCGCCGGCCATGTCGGCCGCCTCCCCCAGCACGGGGACGTTGGCCCGGATAATCTTGTCGTAGGTCACATCCCGGAAGGTACTCAGGGGCCCAATCTCAATGTCCCCGTTGGGGGCCTGGCTGATTCCCTTGAGCTCCTCCAGGCCGTGGATGGACACCAGGCGGCAGCCCGCCAGCTTCCCCTCCCGCACCTTGATGAGCACGTCGGTGCCCCCGGCAATGACCAGGGCCCCCGGGTCCTGCTCCAGGGCGCGGATGGCGTCGGCCACCGACTGGGCCTGATAGATGGACGAGATATCAAACATGTCAGATCAGCCCTCCCTTCCGGAATTCCTCCACCAGCCGCTGGGGGGACAAGGGCAGGGTGTTCACAGCCACGCCGGTGGCGTGGAGCACCGCATTGCGGATGGCGGGGGCCACGGGAATGGCGGGGGGCTCCCCCAGGGCCTTGTTTCCAAAGGGCCCGCTGGGATCCTCGTCCTCCACAAACAGGGCGGTCAGCTCCGGGTGATCCATGGCGGTGGGCAGCTTGTAGTCCAGCAGGTTGCCGTTGAGCAGCCTTCCCGTGGCGGGGTCGAACTTCATCTCCTCGCTCAGGGCGTAGCCGATGCCCATGCTCATGCCGCCGTGCACCTGGGCCTCGGCCAGCTTGGGGTTGATGAGCCGGCCGGAGTCGTGGACGTTGACAATGCGCAGCACCTTCACCTTGCCCACCGGGATGTCCACCTCCACCTCGGCGAAGCAGCAGCCGAAGGCAAAGGTGTTCTCCTTGCAGTGGTTGGTGACTTCGGCGGTAATGTGCACCGAGTGCTCCAGGGAGTAGAAGGCCTCCATGGCCAGCTCCTCCAGGGTGAGCAGGCTCTCCCCGCTCCCCCCGTCCACAATCTCCCCCGCCCGGAGATCCAGTTCTCCCGCCTGGGGCAGCATCTCCCGGGCATAGGAGAGCACCTTTTCCCGGAACAGCTCCCCCGCCTTCTTGATAGCCTTACCCGTAACATAGGTCTGGCGGGAGGCGTAAGCCCCGGTGTCAAAGGGGGCGGTGTCCGTGTCCTGGGTGGAGACAATGTTCACCCGCTCGGTGGGCAGGCCGATGGCCTGGGCGGCCATCTGGCAGAATACCGTGTCTCCCCCCTGGCCAATCTCGGTGGCCCCCAGCTGAAGCTGCACCGTGCCGTCCTGGTTGAGAACAATCCGGGCCGAGGCGGTCTCCAGGGAGATGGGGTACACCCCTGTCTTGTAGGAAAACACCGCCATACCCACCCCCCGGCGCACCGGGCCGGTCTGGTTTTGGTACTTGGCGCGCAGCTCGTCCCAGCGGATGAAGTCTCTCCCCTTCTCCATGCACCGGGCCAGGGCGGTGGAGTAGCAGGTGATGCCGTTGGTGGGGTCTACATAGCCCAGGGGCATGATGTTCTTCAGACGGAACTGGTAGGGATCCCAGTTCATTTCCCGGGCGATATCCTCCATCAGGCACTCCCCGGCAAAGTCGCACTGGGGAATACCGTACCCCCGCATGGCGCCGGGTGCGGGGCGGTTGGTATACACCGTGTAGGCCACACTGCGGTGGCCCACCGCGTCGGGATAGGTCTGGCGAAAGCCGTTGACCGCATTGGCCACAATGGCGTGGCCGTGGGAGGCGTATCCCCCCTGGTTGGAAATGGCCACGCACTCCCGGGCCATAATCCGCCCCTGGGACGACACCGCCGCTTTGATATCAAAGCGGATGGGGTGGCGGGAGCGGGTGTTCTGGAAGGTCTCCTCCCGGGACACGTCCAGCTTCACGCAGCGCCCCCCCACCTGGGTGGTGAGCCAGGCGTTGAGGGGCTCGTACAAGACCTCCTGCTTGTTGCCGAAGCCGCCGCCGATGTAGGGCTTGATCACCCGGATCTGGCCCCAGCCGATCCCCAGGGCCTGGCCAATGACCCGACGAACAATGTGGGGAATCTGGGTGGAGGTGACCACGGTGATCCGCCCATGCTCCATATAGGCGTAGGAGATGGGGTTTTCAATGTGGCAGTGCTGCACCTGCTGGGTCTGGTAGTGGCCCTCAAAGTGGAGCAGGGCGGGGTCGCTCAGGGCCTCGTCCGGCTGCCCCACCACCGTCTCGGTGCGCTTGAGGATGTTGTCCGGATGCTCCTCGTGGATGGGCACGGCGCCGGGTTCCATGGCCTGCTCCGGCTCCAGCATCACGGGGCAGCTCTCATACTCCACCCGGATGAGCTTCAAAGCCCGGCGGGCGGTCACCTCGTCCTCGGCCACCACCACGGCGATGTCATCCCCGTAGATGCGCACCCTTCGGGTGAGCAGCAGCCGGTCGGCCACATCCTGGTGGCCTGGGTCGGTGCTCCAGGGGTGGCCGGGGGTGGGGTACTGGATCTGGGGGGCGTCAAAACAGGTGAGCACCTTGACCACGCCGGGCAGGGCCCGGGCGGCGGCGGTGTCTATGGACTTCACCCACCCGTTTGCAATGGTACTGTGGAGAATTTTGGCCACCAGCATGGGGCCGTCGTGAAGGTCGTCGGTATACCGGGCCCGGCCGGTGACCTTGTCCGCCGCGTCCACCCGGGTATACGCTCTGCCCACTTCCATGCTGCACACCTCCTTACTGCCTCCAGTATACCGCACAACGGGGAAAAAGGGAAGCAAAACCGCCCTGTTTGCCCTTGTGATCCTCGCCCCGCCTGTGCTATGATGAAATTGGCAATCCATTGACTGGAATCTAAAGGAGGCGTGCTCTGTGATTGATCTGACCATCGACCGCGCCGCGCTGGCGCGCAACATCGAAAAAGCCCGGCAGGCCGGGGTAATCATCCCCACCTTCCAGCAGATGAAGCACCCGGAGACTATCCCCGCAAAGGTGCAGGAGCGCCTGCGGGATGTGGGCCTGTGGGACGTCAACCCCCTCAACCTGTTCCGGGTGACCTGGAAAAACGAGGCGGTGGAGTCGGGCGGGCTGTACCGCCAGGTGCCCAACTACATTGAGCTGCCCCCCGCCCTCACCGGCGTGCCTGCCCGCATTGTGTGTCTGGTGGGTAAGTGGTTCCCCACCGGCTGCCACAAGGTGGGAGCCTCCTTCGGCTGCCTGGTGCCCCGGCTGGTCACCGGCCAGTTTGACGCCACCTACCACCGGGCAGTCTGGCCCTCCACGGGCAACTACTGCCGGGGCGGCGCCTTCAACTCCAAGCTGCTGGGAGTGCGCTCGGTGGCCATTCTCCCCGCGGGCATGAGCAAGGAGCGGTTTGAATGGCTCAGCCAGATCGCCGGGGAAGTCATTGCCACCCCGGGCTGTGAGTCCAACGTGAAGGAGATCTTCGACAAGACCTGGGAGCTGCGTCAGGAGCCCGACTGCATGATCTTCAACCAGTTTGAGGAGATGGGCAACCACCTGTGGCACTATCAGGTCACCGGCAGCGCCATTGAGGAGGTCTTTACCGCCATGGCCCGCCCGGGCGACCGGCTGGCGGGGGCCTGCTTTACCTCGGGCAGCGCGGGCACCATCGGCTGCGGGGACTACCTCAAGGAGGTCTACCCCGGCATGAAGCTGGCTGTGGGTGAGGCCCTCCAGTGCCCCACCATCCTGAATAACGGCTTTGGCGACCACCGCATTGAGGGCATCGGGGACAAGCACATCCCCTGGATTCACAATGTGAAGAACACCGACATGGTCATTGACATCGACGACGAGGACTCCCAGCGCCTGCTGCGGCTGTTCAACGACCCGGCGGGCCGGGCCTATCTGCGCCAGGCCGGCGTGGACGAAGCCACCCTGGACAACCTCTCCCTGCTGGGCATCTCGGGCATTGCCAACGTGCTGTGCTGCGTGAAGATGGCCAAGTACTACGAGCTCACCGGCCGGGACGTGGTGGCCACCGTGCTCACCGACTCGGCGGACATGTACCGCTCCCGCATCCAGGAGCTGGCCGACCAGTACGGCCCCTACGACGAGAAGGCGGCGGCGGTGGATCACGCCCTGCACATGCTGGGCCTGCGCACCGACGCCATGGCGGAGCTGAACTACTACGACCGCAAGCGCATCCACAACCTGAAGTACTACACCTGGGTGGAGCAGCAGGGCCGCTCCATGGAGGATCTCAACGACCTGTGGTACGACGAGGACAAGACCTGGCGTGGGGTGCATGCCCAGGCGGACGCCCTGGACGATCTCATCAACCAGTTCAACGACGAGACGGGGGTGCTCAAGGCCCTATGATGAGACAGGTTGTGTGCGCCAGGTGTGTGAAGTGCGGCCGGGAGTACGAGGCCGTGCCCACCGTCACCACCTGCGCCTGCGGCGGCATTCTGGACATTGTGTACGACTACGACTACATCCGCTCGGTGTGCTCCCCCGCCCAGCTGGATGAGAGCCGGGAGCTGTCCATGTGGCGCTACCGCCCCTTCCTGCCGGTGGAGGACGCCTCCGCCCCGCCCCCTCTGCGGGTGGGCTGGTCCCCCCTCTACCGGGCGGACCGTCTGGCCGGGGAGCTGGGTCTGAAAACCCTGTGGATTAAGGACGACGGGCAAAACCCCACCGCCTCCCTGAAGGATCGGGCCTCCGCCATGGCGGTGGTGAAGGCAAAGGAGGCGGGGGCGGACACCATCGCCTGCTCCTCCACGGGCAACGCCGCCTCCTCCCTGGCGGGCAACGCCGCGGCGGCGGGCTTTTCCACCTACATCTTCGTCCCCAGCCGCGCTCCCAAGGGCAAGGTGGCCCAGCTGCGCATTTTCGGAGCCACGGTAATCAGCGTGGACGGCTCCTATGAGGACACCTTCGAGCTGAGCCGGGCCGCCATTGACCGCTGGGGCTGGTACAACCGCAACGCGGCCATCAACCCCTTCCTCTCCGAGGGGAAGAAGACGGTCTCCCTGGAGATCGCCCAGCAGCTGAACTGGCAGGTGCCCGACTATGTGGCCGTCTCCGTGGGGGACGGGTGCACCATCGCCGGTGTGTGGAAGGGCTTTTGCGACCTCCACGCCGCCGGGTTTATCTCCCGCCTACCCCGGCTCATCGCCGTGCAGGCCGAGGGCTGCTGCCCCCTGAACCGGGCCATCCAGACCGGGGAGCCCTGGCAGCCCATGGAGGAGAACACCCTGGCCGATTCCATCGCCGTGGGGGTGCCCCGCAACCCGGACAAGGCCCTCAGCGCCATCCGGCAGTCAAACGGCGTGGCAGTGAACGTGTCCGACGAGGAGATCCTGGCAGCCATGCGCCTGCTGGGCCGCACCCAGGGGGTGTTCGGGGAGCCGGCGGGGGTCACCGGCACCGCCGGGGTGAAGAAGGCCGTGGAGCTGGGCCTCATTGACAAGAACGCCAGCGTGGTGTCCCTGGTCACGGGCAACGGCCTGAAGGACGTGGCCAGCGGCATCAAGGCCGCCGGGGAGCCCATGCTGGTCAAGCCCTACATGGACGCCCTGCTGGACGCTTTCGCCCAAAACGGAATCTGCCCCGGATGAGGCTGGGGGCGGTGCTGCTGGCCTCCGGCCGGGGGCGGCGCTTCGGGGGCAACAAGCTCCTCGCCCCGGTGGAGGGAGTGCCCCTCTGCCGCCGGGCCATGGCCGCCCTGTCCGGGGCGGGGCTGGATCGGCTGGCGGTGTGCTCCCCCTACCCGGAGGTGCTGGCCGCCGGGGAGGCGTTCGGCTTTCTCCCCCTGTACAACGCCGGCGCGGCGGAAGGGATCTCCGCCTCCGTCCGCCTGGGCCTGGCCCGGATGGAGGATATGGACGGGGTGCTCTTCTCCGTGTGTGACCAGCCTTTTCTGACCACTCAAAGTATTATCAATCTTATAAATTCCTTTCAGGAATCAAAATCCGCTATCTGTGCCCTGTCCTGGCAGGGCCGGCGGGGCAACCCGGTGATCTTCCCGGCGGAGTTTTTCCCTGCCCTTTCCGCCCTCACCGGGGACACCGGGGGCGGCGCGGTCATCCGCGCCCACCCGGAGCGGCTGGTGCTGGTGGAGGCCGCCTCGGCCCGGGAGCTGTTGGACGTGGACACACCCGCCGACCTCTTCCCGGAATAGGGGCCACCGGCAGCCGTCCCAACTCTCCCTGTTAAAAGCGCGCGGACGCCCCTTTTCGGGGGCGCCCGCGCGTTTTCATCTTTTATTCCACAGGAATTTTCGTATCCATAAAGGTGAAATACTCCACATCCTCCAGCTCCACCGGCTCCTCAAAGGCCCAGCGGTAGAGGTTGTGGCGCACCCCCTCCTCGTCCTCCCAGGCGCTGCCATTGACAAAGCGGCTGGCCACCGTGCTCCCGTCCCGGTTGTGGGCCACCACCGACTCCTGGGAAAAGGCCCCGCCCCCGGTCATCTCCAGCACCGCGCTGATGGGGGACACCTGGACGGATTCCACCTGGACGCCGGGTCCAGCCTCTCCCGTCCAGGGCATCAGGGTGGGCCGGGTGGTCTCAAAGGCCACGGGAATCACCCACTCCCCCCGGATATCCTCGCCGGGCGTCTGGTACGAGCCGTAGAGCTCCAGGGCGTCGTACTCCCCCAGGGTCTCCGGGGTCACCCGGGGCAGGACGATCTCCATGCCCCCCTCGATCGCCAGGACAAACTGGGGCGTATATCCCAGATACTCCCCGTCCTTGAGGCCCTGGACATAGAGCACACTGTCTCCGCCGCTGCCCACCGTGAGGGAGGGGTCATACTGGATGGAGATATGGAGATACCCGTCCTGGGCAAACCCGACGGCGGACACCTGGAAGAGCTGCGTCCCCTCCACAGCCCGGGCATTTTGATCGGGCCGGAGCACCACCGGATCGGCCAGCTCCAGCGCCCCGTCCTCCTCCGGCGCCCCCTGGAGATCCCCCGGCCGCCAGAGGATATCCCCCTGCTCCGCCCTCCGGCAGGCCAGCAGGGTATCCGTAATTCCCTCCAGAGAGATTGTTCCGTCCAGGGTGTACCGGTTAGTGGCCAGCCAGGTCATCTCCACCTCCATGGCCTGGGCGGTGTCAATGTCCATCCCCGCCAGCTCCAGCAGGGCGGTCTTTTCCTGGGGATCGTAGGAGAGCAGCCGGCTGTGGAAGCTGTATGAGGTCACGCTCTCCCCCGGAAGGGGCTCCTGGGAGGATTCTGCCCGGAGGAGCAGATTAGTCTGCAGGTTGTCGCTGAGCCTGTCCCCCTCCAGATCCCGCAGGGAGAGGTAAATTCTGGCGTACTCCCCGTCGGAGACGGCCTGCAGCGCGGCGAGCTCCAGCCCCTGATCCACCGCCGTGTCCCCGGCCACCGTCTGGGCATAGGGCGCGAATTCTCCCAGCTGCTCCCGCAGCGTTTCCCACACAGCGGGGCCGGCCGCCAGGGCGGTGACTGCCAGGGCGGCGCACACCGCCGCCGCCGTCACCACCCGCCTGCCCAGCCGCCGCCGGCGCTGCCGGGGCGCGGTCTGCCCGTCCACCATGGCATACAGCCGCTCCAGAGCGGCGGCGTCCGGCTTAATCTGTTCCATCTGATCCCGGTATTCACGATTGCGCATAGCCGTCCTCCTCCCATTGCTCCTCCAGCTGCTCCCGCAGCTGGACTCTGGCCCGGAACAGCCGGGACTTTACCGTACCCTGGCTCTTCCCCATAATTTCCGCGATTTCCGCCACGGAGAGCTGCTCGTAGTAGTACAGGTGGATGGGGATGCGGTACTTGGCGGGCAGGCTGATCACCGCCTGCAAAACCGTCTCATCCTCCCGCTCACCCTCCGGCGCGGGGGTATTTTCCTCCAGCGGCCCCTCCCGCCTGCGCCAGGGCGCCCGGAAAAAATCGCAGGCGCAGTTGGCCGTTACCCGCAGCAGCCAGGCCTTGGCGTGCTCCGGCCCGGTCAGGTTGGGCCGCGCCCGGAGCAGGCGGAGAAACACCTCCTGCATGATGTCCTCTGCGTCCGCCCGGCTGCCGGTACGGGCGTAGGCCAGCCGGTACACCGCCGGGGCATAGAGCCGGGCCAGCCGGCCGGGGTCGCTCCATTGCTCCTCCATTGCCGCTCCCTCCTTTCTGCCTTATATACGCATACCTCCCCCTTTTGGTTGCGCGGCAGCAAAAAAATACGCCGGGCTTTCGCCCGGCGCTTCTAGTCTGTCTCCCCGCGGGCCTCCCCCGCGGCGGCCTGGAAAACGGCGGCCACGTCCTCCTTTTCCGCGTGGCCCTCGTGGACCTTCACCCCGTCCACGTAATAGCAGGGGACGTAGTAGTAGTCAAACTGGGCGGCGTAGTCCGCCTCCCGGTCCTCGTCCACCACCCGCAGGGGGATCTCCCGCCACTGGGGGTGCTCCTGGAGCAGCTGCTCCTGAACATCCAGGGCCAGCCGGCAGTGGGGACAGCCGGGCAGCACAAACAGGGTAATCTCACTCATCTGCGCACCTCAAATTCCACCTGAATTTTCCCGCCGCACACCATGCCCAGCTCCACGGCGGCGTGGGTCAGGTCGTAGTGTTTGCTCTTCTCCTCCGTCCGGCCCGCCCACAGCTCCAGGGCGTGGAGGCGGGCCTGGTACTCCACCGCGCCGCCGCCGATGGTGCCCGCGCAGCTGCCGTCTGGGCGCACCAGCATCCAGGTGCCCACTCCCCGGGGGGCGGAGCCGCTCTTCTTCACGATGGTGCACAGCACCCCTGGCTCCGCCGGCGGAGGCAGTGCCCCGGGGCCCCGCCGGGCCCGCTCCAGCACCAGCTCGGCGGCGATGGATACGGCGATCTCCGCCGGGGTCTGGCCGCCGCTGGCCAGGCCAATGGGGCTGTGCACCCCGTCCAGGGTTTCCTGGAGAATGCCCGCCTCCCGCAGGGCGGAAAACACCGCCGCCACCTTCACCCGGCTGCCGATCATGCCCACATAGGCGTACCTTCGCCCCAGCACGTGCTCCAGGCACTGCCGGTCGTAGGCGTGCCCCCGGGTGAGGATGACGAAGTAGTCCGCCTCCCCCTCTCCCAGCCTGTCCAGCGCCTCCAGAAAGGGCATGCACAGCACCTGGTGGGCCATGGGGAAGCGGGAGATGTTGGCAAACTCCTCCCGGTCGTCAATTACAATGACCTCAAAGTCCAGCCGGCAGGCGATATAGGCCACCTCCAGGGACACGTGACCCCCGCCGCACAGAATCAGCCGTTCCAAATGCCCGCCCTCCTTCCGAAATAGAGCAGTCCCTCCAGCACGCCGCCGCCGATGGCCCGCGCCTTGTCAGAGACGGTGAAGCAGTGGCTGCGCTCGCACCGGGGGTCGATGTCCCCCGCCTTCATGCCCTGCTTCACCTCCAGCCCCGCCTGGAGCATGCCCCGCACCACGCCGGTCAGCCCGGCCCGGGCCACTGCGTCCCCCACCCGGGCCACCGGCTGACCTTTCTCCACAAGCTGGCCGATCTCCGCCAGGGGCTCAAACCGGCCGGCCGCCGGGGCGCGGATGATGCGCTCCACGGTGTAGCCCCCCACGTTCCCCGGCACCCCGGTGTTGGGGATGGCGCTGCCCTGAGTGATAAGCCGCCCCAGGTCGTGGCCCCGCTTGGTCTCCACCACCCCGTGGCAGTCCGCTCCGGCGGTAAAGCCGGGGCCCAGGGCCAGCACCACCGGGGCGTCAGTAATGGAGGTGCCCGTGTTCCGCTTGGCCAGAATGGCGTCCACCACCCCGTCAAAGGCCAGCGCCCCCCGGATGGACGCCTCCGGGTCGCACACCACCGGGATTTCCTCCGCCGCCAGGGCAGCGGAGACCTCCTTAACCCCGGCGCAGCGCCGGGCGGTGATCCCCTCCACCCGGGTCACGCCGTCGTACACGCACTGGCAGAAGGCCACCGTGCGGCGCACGGCGGTGGGCCGGGCAATCTCGGTCATCACCACGGAAAACCCCGCCCGAACCAGGCGCACCGCCGTTCCCGAGGCCAGGTCTCCCGCGCCCTTGATTAAAATAAGCATGCTCCACCCCGCTCTCTCTGCGCAAACCGGGTTATCCCGCTCTCAATGCCCATCTCTCCCAGGATGCGCCTAATCTCCCGGGCATATTCCAGCCGCCGGGGGGTATCCGCCTTGTTCAGCAGGCAGCGGAAGGTCATCCCGGGGGCCACCTGCTTGCGTCCCCCCTGGAGGCTGGCGAGTATGGCCGCCACGTCGGCGGGAACAATCCGGTGCTCCATGCCGCAGCCCAGCAGGGCGCACACCCGCTCCGGCCGGTGGCAGGTCTCCCCTACCGCCCGGCCCACGCAGTCCATCCCCGCCACGGCAACCACCGCATCCGCCCAGGGGGGCACCACCGGCTCATGCTCCCCCGGGGCCTTCAGGGGATGCAGCCGGGCCCCGTCCGCCTCAATCACCACCACGTCGGCCGCCTGGAGGGCGGAGGCCAAATCTTCCACCCCGGAGAGCTTGTCCAGCCGGAGAAAGCGGCCCAGGGCCACCACTCCGCAGCTGTCCACCAGCGCCCGGAGGGCGGCCGGGTCGGGGTCGTCGGTGAGGGGCAGGTTGGGGTGGGGCATCATGTGGGTGGTGGTGGTGACCACCACGGTACGCCCCCCGTCCCTGGCCTGCCGGGCCAGGGCGTACAGGGCGGAGGTCTTGCCCCCGCCCCCCACCAGGGCCACCGCCCGGTGTATCCGCCAGTCCAGCTTCAGCGCCCCCCAGATATCCACTCCGCTCACCCCGCCACGTGCTCAAAGAGGACTTTTACCCCGACGCCGCTAAGCACCAGGCCGCCCACCAG
>CALWWS010000034.1 GCA_944385305.1 uncultured Oscillospiraceae bacterium
ATGTCAATGCCCACCGTGCAGGGGGCGCAGTAGCCGCAGCGGCGGCAGAAGGTGCTGCCCAGCTCCCGGCGGATGGCCTCGCAGCGCGCCTGCTCCTCCGAGGTGAGAGGGGAGAAGGTCAGCGCGGCGGCGGCATTTTGCTCCACCTCCTCCGGGGAGCCCATGCCGGGCAGGCTGATGTCGCACACCCCCGAGGCGGCGATGAAGCGCAGGGCCAGGGTGGCGTCATCCAAGTTGCCCCCCGCCAGGGGCTTCATGGCGATGGTGCCGATGCCCAGCTCCCTGGCCCGGGAGAGCACATCGTGGCCCTGGGTCTCCACAATATTATAGGGAAACATCACCGTTTCAATCCGGTCGCCGTACTCATTGATCAGACGCTCCAGCGCCTCCAGGCTGTGGGCGGTGACGCCGATATGTCCCACCCGCCCATCGGCGCGGGCCTCGTCCAGGGCCCGCCAGGCGCCGTCGGGGCCGAAGACCTGCTCAAAATCCCGGATGGGCAGGTTGTGGAACTGGTAGAGGTCGATATAGCCGGTGCGCAGGTTGGACAGGCTGATATTCACATCCCTGGCCATGCCGGCGTAGTCCCGGGCCATGCTCTTGGTGGCCAGGATAAATTTCTCCCGCCGCCCCTCCAGGGCCGCGCCCAGATACTCCTCAGAGACGGTGTAGCCCCGGGCGGTATCGATGAAATTGATCCCATACTCCTCCAGCTTGTCCACCACCGCTGCGGCGTTGGCGGCGTCGGAGCGCTGAATGGGGATGCCGCCACAGGAGACCACGGCGGCCTGCAGCCCGGTTTTGCCCAGTGATACATACTTCATTTCCAATGCCCTCTTTATTTTTCTGATTAGGACAGACTTTGCTGCAAATGCAGCCTACCCCTCGCCCCGCAGCTTGATGATCCGATCCCGCAGCACGGCGGCGTACTCGAACTCCAGCATCTTGGCGGCCTGCTTCTTCTCCTGCTCCAGCATGGCGATGGCCTCGGCCCGCTGCTGCCTGGTCATGGCCTTGGCGTCGGGCTCCCGCTGCTTTGCGTCCCCGTCGCCCTCGGACAGGTTGACCAGATCCCGCACCGACTTGATGATGGTCTGGGGAGTGATGCCGTGGGCCTGGTTAAAGGCGTCCTGCTTGGCCCGGCGGCGCTCGGTCTCCTCCATGGCCCGGGCCATGGAGGGGGTGATGGTGTCGGCATACAGAATAACCAGGCCGTC
The DNA here is from genome assembly GCA_944385305.1 of uncultured Oscillospiraceae bacterium. Lineage (GTDB taxonomy): Bacteria > Bacillota > Clostridia > Oscillospirales > Oscillospiraceae > CALWWS01. The sequence continues at coordinate 1,218 of CALWWS010000034.1, forward strand.
GGCGTTGCGGGCCGCCCGGCCGATGGTCTGGATGAGGGAGGTTTCGGAGCGCAGGAAACCCTCCTTGTCCGCGTCCAGAATGGCCACCAGGCTCACCTCGGGCAGATCCAGCCCTTCCCGCAGCAGATTGATGCCCACCAGCACGTCGAACATGCCCAGACGCAGATCCCGGATGATCTCCTGCCGCTCGATGGTGTCGATGTCGTGGTGCATGTAGCGCACCTTGATCCCCGCATTTTTCAGGTAGGCGGTGAGATCCTCCGCCATCTTCTTGGTGAGGGTGGTGACCAGCACCCGCTCCGAGCGGGCGGTGCGCAGATTGATCTCCTCCATGAGATCGTCGATCTGCCCCTCCACCGGGCGCACCTCCACCCGGGGGTCCAGCAGGCCGGTGGGCCGGATGACCTGCTCCACAATCTGGCCCGATCGGGTGCGCTCGTACTCCCCCGGGGTAGCGGAGACATAGACCACCTGGTTGACCCGCTTTTCAAATTCCTCAAACTTCAGCGGGCGGTTGTCAAAGGCGCAGGGCAGGCGGAAGCCATAGTCCACCAGGGAGGTCTTGCGGGCCCGGTCTCCGTTGTACATGGCCCGCACCTGGGGGAGGGTGACGTGGCTCTCGTCAATAAAGAGGACGAAGTCCTTGGGGAAATAGTCCAGCAGGGTGTGGGGGGGCGAGCCCACCGGACGGCCCTCGATCACCCGGGAGTAGTTCTCAATGCCGGAGCAGTAGCCCAGCTCCTGCATCATCTCCACGTCGTACATGGTGCGCTGCTTGAGCCGCTGGGCCTCCACCAGCTTGTCGTTGGCCTGGAACCAGGCAACCCGCTCCTCCAGCTCCCGGTAGATCTCCTGGATAGCGGCGTCCATCTTCTCCTTGGGGGTGACGTAGTGGGTGGCGGGCCACACCGGGATATTCTGAAGCACCCGGATGGGGGTGCCGGTGACCACGTTGATCTCACTGATCCGGTCGATCTCATCCCCAAAAAACTCCACCCGCAGGGCGGAGTCCTTCCAGTAGGCGGGGAAGATCTCCACTGTGTCTCCCCGTACCCGGAACATGTTGCGCTCAAAGGCGATGTCGTTGCGCTCGTAGCGGATCTCCACCAGGCGGCGGAGCAGCTCATCCCGGGGGATGGTCATGCCCACCCGCAGGGAGACCATCATTTTGGCAAAGTCCTCCGGCTCGCCCAGGCCGTAGATGCAGGAGACGGAGGAGACCACGATCACATCCCGCCGCTCCATCAGGGAGGCGGTGGCGCTCAGCCGCAGCCGGTCGATCTCCTCGTTTACCGCCGAGTCCTTTTCAATAAAGGTGTCCGTATGGGGAATATAGGCCTCCGGCTGGTAGTAGTCGTAGTAGGAGACAAAGTACTCCACCGCGTTGTGGGGAAAGAATTCCTTGAACTCGGCGCACAACTGGGCGGCCAAGATTTTATTGTGGGCCAGCACCAGGGTGGGGCGCTGCACCTTTTCAATCACCTTGGCCATGGTGAAGGTCTTGCCTGAACCGGTGACCCCCAGCAGGGTCTGCTCGTCCAGCCCGTTCTCCAGCCCGGCGGCCAGGGCCTCGATGGCCTGGGGCTGATCCCCGGCGGGGGTGTAGTCGCTGACCACTTCAAAGCGGGGCATGATCCCACCTCCTTGTCCGCAGTATGCACTGGAAAGCTCCGGCAAAGTCAGTAGCCGGGAATAAAAATCCCGCTCTCCCGCAGAGAGACCATGTCGTCGTCGGCAAAAATGAGATGGTCGGTGAGGGTGACGCCCACCTGCTCCAGCAGGCCGTGCAGCCGCTTGGTGGTGGACACGTCATCCTGGGAGGGGAGAGCGATGCCCGATACGTGGTTGTGGGCCAGCACCACCGCCGCGCTGTTCAGGGAGAGGGCGGCCTCCACAATCAGCCGGGCGTTCACCGCCGCGGCGTTGACATTGCCCTCGGAGATTCGGCGAATGCCCAGCACCTTCCGCTTGCCGTCCATGCACAGCAGATACACCATCTCATTGCGCGCCCCGAAGAAATAGGGGTAGAGCAGCTGGTAGCATTCCTTGGCGGTGCGGACAATGCCCTGTACGCTGGTGCGTCCCGCCAGGTAGCGGTTGGACAGCTCCTTCACTGTTTTAATCAGCACCGCTCCGTGCTCTCCCATTCCGCTGATCCGCTGGAGATCCTCCGGCGTGGCGTCCAGCACGCCGGACAGGGAGCCGAAGTGATCCAGCAGCTCATGGGCCAGGGGATTGGTGTCCTTGCGGGGGTTGGCGTAGAAGAGGAGCAGCTCCAGCAGCTTGTGGTCGGGAAAGGAGTCGGCGCGGGCCAGAAACTCGCCCCTGAGCCGGGCGCGGTGCCCGTCGTGGGTGCCCATTTCCTTTACCGGGCGCCGTACTGGGCCAGATAGGCCTCCATCCGGGCCTTCATCTCGTCGTCAATGTACACCTTGCCGTCCACCGGGCGGTTGTGGAGGAAGGCGATGATCTCACGCACGGTGACAATGGGGTGTACGGCAATGCCGTAGTCCTGGCGCAGCTCGTCCAGGGTGGAGCAGTCCCGGGTGCCCCGCTCCATACGGTCCACCGAGACAATGAGGGCGCGCATATCCACCTCGGCCACGTGGCGGAAGAGCTCAATGGTCTCCCGCACGGCGGTGCCGGCGGTGACTACGTCCTCCACGATGACCACCCGGTCACCCGCCTTGGGCTTGTAGCCCACCATGGAGCCGCCCTCCCCGTGGTCCTTGGCCTCCTTGCGGTTGAAGCAGTAGGGGAGATCCCGGTTGTAGTTGCGGTAGAGGGAGGCGGCGGCGCTCACCGCCAGGGGGATGCCCTTGTAGGCGGGGCCGAACAGGCAGTCCACCCCCTCGGGCAGGTTCTGCTGGATGCAGGCGGCGTAGTAGTCCCCCAGACGGGCGGCCTGGGCCCCCGTCTTGTAGTTGCCCGTGTTGATGAAATAGGGGGTCTTGCGGCCGGACTTGGTGGTAAAGTCGCCGAAGGTGAGCACGCCGGAGCGCACCATGAAGGTGATGAATTCCTCTTGGTAGGTCATTATACAGGCCCCTCTTTCCTATGAATGTCGAAATATTATACCACCCCGGCGGGATGGGGACAAGGGCGAATCCTGAGAAAATAAACAGTGCCCGGGCCGCGTGCGCGGCCCGGGCATCGGACTGAATGCCGTCAGATGACAAACTGGTCGATGTAGCGCTTGGACAGGCGCAGGCTGTCCAGCACCTTCTCCCGGCTGCCCTCGAAGGCCTTGTCCTCCACCTCAATGCAGACGGGGCCGTCGTAGCCCACATCGGTGAGGGCGCTGATATATTTGCCCCAGTCCACATCGCCCAGACCGGGGAGCTTGGGGCTCATGAAATCCAGGGGATAGGCCATCACGCCCACCTGCTCCAGGCGATCCCGGTAGAGCGTGAGGTCCTTGATGTGGGCGTGAAAGATCTTGGCCGTGAAGCGGTAGATGGCAGCGATGTAGTCGATCATCTGCCAGACAAAATGGCTGGGGTCGTAGTTGATACCCAGGTTGGGGCTGGGCAGGGCTGCAAAGATCTTTTCCCAATTCGTGGGTGTGGTGAATACATTTTGCCCGCCCGGCCACTGGTCAGGGCCAAAAAGCATGG
>CALWWS010000035.1 GCA_944385305.1 uncultured Oscillospiraceae bacterium
GTTTGTAGAGTGAACCGAGAAAGGGTCTGTTGCAGGTGCTCCATTTGCAACAGACCCTTTCAGGAAACCGGAGATTTGAAGAGGAATTCTTATGAAAAAATTTTACGCCGGGTATAACCGCTTTGAAAAAGTAGTGGTTGGCGTGATTATGCTGCTGCTGATCATCATGGGCTTTGTGCAGGTGCTCTTCCGCTTTGTGCTGCATATGCCCCTGGCCTGGACAGAGGAGCTGCTCACCTTCTGCATGATCTGGGTGGCCTATCTGGGCTCCAGCGCAGCCGCCAACGAGCGCAAGCACATTCTGGTCAGTATGTTTGTGGATCTGATGCCCAAGCCCTTGCGCCTGGGCTTTACCGTTGCCTCCCAGATCATCTGGCTCATCTGCACCCTGCTGATGACCTACCTGGGCGGCTATGTCACCATGAATTATATCAGCCGCGGGGCTGTCACCCTGGGCGGGCAGTTCCCCTACTGGGTTGCCGCCATCGCCATCCCCATCAGCATGGCCCTGATGGTCATCCGTATCCTGGTGCTGATTGTCCACACCCTCAGGGGTGAGAGCGACACCCGCTCCCAGGAGGAAATCGTGCGGGAGGAGATGGACACATGAATACAATCGTACTGCTGGGCCTCTTCTTCCTGCTCATCATCATCCGGGTGCCTGTGGCCTTCGCCATGATCCTGGCCTCCCTCATCGGCTGTGTAGTGCTGGATCTGGCCCCCATCACGGCTGTGGCCAGCACGGCATTCAACTCCCTGTTCTCCTACACCCTGCTGGCCATCCCCTTCTACATCTTTGCCGGGGCCATCATGACCCGCGGCGGCATCTCCAAAAAGCTGTGCGACTGGATCGGCACCCTGTTCTACCGGGTGCGGGGCGGCCCGGGCATGGTGACTGTGGTGGCCTCCGCCTTCTTCGCCGCCATCAGCGGATCGGCTACCGCCACCACCGCCTCCATCGGCACCATGATGCTGCCTGAGATGGAGGCCAGGGGCTATAAGCGGCCCCGGGCCCTGGCCATTGCCGCCGCCGGCGGCGTCATCGGCCCCATTATTCCCCCCAGCATCATGTTTGTGCTCTACGGCGTGGGTACCGAGACCTCCATCGGCGATCTGTTCATCGCCGGCCTGCTGCCCGGCATCCTGCTGGCGGTGTTCCTGTGCGGCGCGGTGTTCCTGACCGCCAAGAAGGACGGCGTCGCCGCCACCGGCGGCAAGATCAGCATCTCCGCCTTCTTCAAAACTCTGTGGCACGCCAAGTGGGCCATCCTGGTGCCCGTGATCATTCTGGGCGGCATCTACTCCGGCATCTTTACCCCCACCGAGGCCGGCGCCGCCGCCTGCGTCTACGCCATCATCATCACCCTGTTTGTGGATCGCACCCTGAGCTTCAAAGGCCTGCTCACCGTGGCCGGCGAGTCCGCCGTGACCGGCGCCACCATCTTCATCCTGCTGGCCGCCGCCGGCATCTTCGGCCGGGTGCTCACCCTGGGCCAGGTGCCCCAGCAGCTCTCCGACGCCATCCTGTCCGTGGCCGGCAACCGGGTCGCCTGCCTGATCATCGTCAACATCATCCTGCTGGTCATCGGCTGCGTGATGGACGGCGGCGCGGCGCTGATCATCCTGGCTCCCCTGATGCTCCCCATCGTGGAACAGTTTGGCGTGGATCCCATCCACTTCGGCGTCATGATCTGCCTGAACCTGAGCATCGGCGCCATCACCCCGCCCGTGGGCTCCTGCCTGTTTGCCGCCGTGGTTATCGGCGACACGCCACTGGAAAAAATCGCAAAGAATATCGTGCCGTTCCTCCTCGCGGAAATCGCGGTGCTGGTGCTGGTCATATTCTGTCAGCCGCTATCTACCGCCCTTATCTCCCTTATGGGCGGCGGCGGATAGCAGACAGCTGCGCAATTGATACCGTATCGTCATGCCGAAAGGGGCGGGACCGTCGCGGCGCGTCGGCCCTGCCCCTTTTCCGGCGGCCGGAAAACAAGAGAAACGAGGCAAGCAACTATGGATCACAAGCTGTTCTGTGATATTCTCAACAGCGAGATGGAGCTGGCCACCGGCTGTACCGAGCCGGCCGCCGTGGCCCTGTGCGCCGCCTACGCCAGAGAGCGGCTGAAGGGGGAGATCGCCTCCCTCTCCGTGGCCGCCAGCGTCAACATCATTAAAAACGCCATGGCGGCGGGAATTCCAGGTATTCAGGGCACCGGCATCCACTATGCCGCCGCCCTGGGCGCCACCGGCGGCAAAACGCAGCGCCGCCTCCAGGTCATTGACGAGGCCTCCCAGGAGGAGCGCCGCCAGGCGGTGGCACTGGTGGAGGGCGGCCATGTGCGCATGAGCCGGAAGGAGACGCCGGAGAAGCTCTACGTGGAGGTGGAGCTGCACAGTGACAGCGGTCACCAGTCCAAGGCGGTCATCTCCGGCTCCCACACCAACCTGACCTATCTGGAGGAGGACGGGGTGTGCGTGTTGGAGCGCTCCCCCCGAGCCGCCAAGGAAGGTGGGATCAGCCCCGACGTCATTGACGCTACCCTCTCCATCCAGGCCATTTACGACTTTGTCAATGAACTGGATCGGGAGAAGGACGACCTGCACATGATCGAGCAGGCCATCTCCGTCAACCGCCGGATCGCCCAGGAGGGGGCCAAAAAGCCCTTTGGCCTGCACGTGGGGCACAGCATCTCCAGTGCCATGCACGCAGGCAGCATGAGTCCCGACCTGGTCACCACCGCCATGGAGCGCACCGCCTGCGGCATCGACGCCCGCATGGGCGGGGCCAGTGTGCCGGTGGTCACCAACTCCGGCTCGGGCAACCAGGGCATCACCGCCACCATCCCCGTACTTACCGCCGGGGAGCTGCTGGGCATTGACGAGGACCGCGTCTTCCGCGCCGTCACTCTCTCCCATCTGATGGCCATCTATATCCACTGCCGGTTCGGCCTGCTCTCCGCCCTGTGCGGAGCCACGGTGGCCGGGACAGGCGCCTGCTGCGGCCTGGTCTACCTGCTGGGAGGCACGCCGGTTCAGATTGGCTACGCCATCAACAACATGATGGGCTGTGTCACCGGTATGCTGTGCGACGGCGCCAAGGCGGACTGCGCCATGAAGGTCTGCGCCTGCGTCAACACCGCCTTCCTCTCCGCTTTTATGGCGCTGGACGATGTGAGCGTACAGCCTAACGAGGGCATTGTGGAGGAGGACCCGGCCAAAACCGTGCAGAACTTCGTTCGCCTGGGCAATGACGGCTCTCCCACCATGGACAGCATCGTGCTGGATATCATGCTCAACAAGCGCACAGAGAAGCAGCGCTCCTGACCAACGCAAAACCGGCGCGGACCTCATGGGTCCGCGCCGGTTTCTTATACCTCCATGATAACAGGCAGGATCATGGGGTTTCGCTTGGTCTTTTTGTAGAGGAAGTTGGACATATCGTTTTTGATCTCGCTCTTGATGGCGGCCCAGTCGGTGCAATTGTCCCGGCGGCAGTTCTCCAGAGCGCCCATGGCCACCCGGCGCAGCTCCTCCATCAGCCCCTCGGACTCCTTGACATAGACAAAGCCCCGGGTAATGATGTCCGGGCCGGAAACCAGACTGCCGTCCTCCCCGGACATGGAGGCCACCACCACAATCATGCCGTCCTCCGCCAGATGCTTGCGATCCCGCAGCACCACGCTGCCCACGTCGCCCACGCCGTAGCCGTCCACAAACACCCGCCCGGAGGGCACGGTGCCGTTGATCTTGGCGGAGTTGGGGGTGAGCTCAATCACCTTGCCGATGTCGCTGATGATAATGTTCTTGGGGTCCATGCCCACCTGCTGGGCCAGCTTGGCGTGCACCTTGAGCATCCGCTGCTCACCATGGACGGGGATAAAGAACTTGGGCTTGACCAGGGCGTGGACGATCTTCAGCTCCTCCTGGCAGGCGTGGCCGGAGACGTGCAGGGCGCCCAGCCGCTCATTGACTACCTCGGCGTCCTTGCGGTAGAGCTCGTTAATCACCGCGCCCACCGAGTTCTCGTTGCCCGGGATGGCGGAGGCGGAGATAATCACCCGATCCCCTGCCTGAATATCCACCTGCTTGTGGGTGGAGAAGGCCATGCGGGTCAGGGCGGACATGGTCTCCCCCTGGCTGCCGGTGGTGATGATGCACACCTTGTTCTTGGGCAGGGACTTGATGTGGTTGATGTCCACCACCACGCCCTGGGGGATATTCATGTACCCCAGCTCGGTGGATACCTTCATGGCATTTTCCATGCTCCGCCCGGTGACCGCCACCTTCCGCCCGTAGCGGGCGGCCACGTCGATCACCTGCTGGATGCGATCCACATTGGAGGCAAAGGTGGTGACGATGATGCGCTGCTCACACCCCCGGAACAAAGCGTCGAAGGAGGCGCCCACACTGCTCTCGCTCTTGGTGTAGCCCGGGCGCTCCACATTGGTGGAGTCGGCCAGCAGGGCCAGCACCCCGTCCTTGCCCAGCTGTCCCAGGCGGCCCAGATCCATCATGCCGCCCTGGATGGGAGTGGTGTCGATTTTGAAGTCACCGGTGTGCACCACCGTGCCCACCGGGCACTTGATGGCAAAGGACACCGCGTCGGCAATGGAGTGGTTGGCGTGGATAAACTCCACGCTGAACTTACCCACCTTGACAATCTCCCCTGCCTCGCAGGTGATGAGCTTGGTCTTGTCCACCAGCCGGTGCTCCTCCAGCTTGAGGCGCACCAGCCCCGCCGTCATGCGGGTGGCGTAGATGGGCACATTCACGCTGCGCAGCAGATAGGGAATGGAGCCAATGTGGTCCTCATGCCCGTGGGTGAGGAAAATACCCCGGATCCGGTCCTTGTTCTTAATGAGATAGGTAAAGTCGGGGATTACCACGTCGATGCCATACATGTCGTCGTCGGGGAAGCCCATGCCCACATCCACCAGGATGATGTCCCCGCCGTACTCGTAGACCGTCAGGTTCTTGCCAATCTCGTTGAGTCCGCCCAGGGAGATAATTTTCAGTTTTTCAGCCATATAAGTCTTGGAACACTCCTTTTTAAACCAGACATGTGGTATGTAAGGGCACACTTTTATAAGCGCACCAAAACAGGGGCGGACGGGCCCCGCTTTCCGGCCCTGCCTCGCCGGAAAAAAGACGCCCTGCACCGCCCGGTGGATGCGCATATCCCTGTGTGTCCTGCCTTATCCAAGCGCAAAATCTGCGCATAAAGCCTGTTCATATGGCGCGCCAGTGCACGCCGATTCAGTTTAGTATAGCACAACTTACCGGAAAAGTATACCTTTATTTTTTCCCGCCCCATCAGTATGCCCTTTTGCCGGAAAATTATCCCTCCCTTGACCGGAAGCGCCCAATCGTCTATTATGGTGAGAGGAAAAAGGAGGGGTCGCCATGGATAAAATAAGGCCCGGCCGGTACCGCCACTTCAAAGGGAAGGAGTACCGGGTACTCTGCACCGCCCGCCACTCGGAAAGTCTGGAAGAGATGGTGGTCTACCAGGCGCTGTACGGAGAGCGGGGGATCTGGGTGCGCCCCGCCGCCATGTGGGGGGAGCATGTGGAGCGAGACGGGTACGCCGGCCCACGCTTTGTGTATATGGAGGAGCGGGAATGAATATTCAGATTTTCGGCACATCCAAGTGCTTTGACACCAAAAAGGCTCAGCGCTGGTTTAAAGAACGGCGCATCTCCTTTCAATTTGTGGATCTGGCCAAGTACGGCATCAGCGCGGGAGAGCTCAAAAGCGTGAAAAATGCTGTGGGCCTGGAGGCCCTGGTCAACGCCAAGCACCCGGACGCCGCCCTCATCCAGTACCTGGCCTATGACGAGGATAAACTGGACAAGCTGCTGGAAAATCCCAAGCTGCTCCAAACCCCCATCGTCCGCAACGGCAGGCAGGCCACTGTGGGTTATCAGCCCGACGTGTGGAGTTCCTGGAGCTGACCGCGCTAGAAGGCCGGCGCGCCCAAGGGCGCGCCGGCCTTCTTTCAACCGTAAATTTTGCCCATCCGGGCCAGCTGCTCCTCCATGGCCTGTCTGGCCCATTCGGGAGAACGCAGCTCCACGGCGTCCCCCAGGCCGAAAACCCAGCCCAGAAATTGGGGGCTCACCACCACCTGTACTGTCACGGTAAAATGCTCCCCTCCATCGGGGATCAGGATGGCGTCCTGGCCAAAACGGTCCAGCACCACCCCCACCAGGCTGTTTTTGCAGCGCAGCACCACCTGGCCCTCCCGGCCGCTGAACATACCGAAGTGCTTTTTGGAATAGGATGCCATATCCAGATTGCGGCACGCCGAGTCCCCCTGCCTGGGCTGATCGGTCAGGGTAAGCTGGGCCATCTTGTCCACCCGGTAGTGGCGCAGCTCCTCCGCGGCGTGGTCGTACCCCGCTAAGTAATAATTTTCGCTGTCCCACAGCAGTCCGTAGGGGGAGACTGTGTACCGGGCACCCTCCCGCCGGAACACCTTTTCCTTGCGCACATTGTACTCAAAATATCGAAAGCTCACCGCCCGCTGGGCTGCAATGGCGGTGTGGAGCTTGTCAATGCTGTAGTATACGCTCTCATTCATGCTCTTCACCCGCCCAGCCACGTAGACCTGCCGCTGGAGCTGGCGGGCCTGGTGGACGCTGGCCAGCGACTCCAGCTTGCGGATGAGGGCATCGCTCTTGCGCCGTGTGATAAACCGGGAGGACTGCACCGCGTCCACCAGCAGCTTCAGCTCCGCCATCTCAAAGGGCCGCTCCCCCAAAAACCAGCCGGGCGTGCGTCCCTTCCGGTTCTGCACATCCAGTCCCAAGGTGCGCAGAGCCTCCATATCGTCATAAATGCTCTTTCGCTCCGCTCCGATCCCCTGCGCCTCCAACGCCGCAATCAGCGCAGGCACCGTCAGCGGGTGGTCCTCGTCTGTCTGCTCCCACAGAATCTGGAACAGCCGAATCAGTTTGTACTTCTGGTTAGAACTCCTGGCCACAGCCGACACCTCCTCATCGCCCATTGCCCGTCATATTTCTAAACTCTTCGTTATAATTATACTACAAACTTTCCCAAAAAGCGAGGACTGCTTATGCAATCTGCTGTTTTTTCTTCTCTGTGCCCGCTGCACACCGCTCCCGACGCCAGCGCTCCCCTGGCGGATGAGCTTCTGTGCGGCTGGCCGGTGGAAATCCTATCTGCCGCCGGCCCGTCCTGGGCCTATGTACGCACCCATTACCGCTATGAGGGCTATGCCCCCACCTGCTGCCTCACCGTCCGGCCGGAGGAAGAGGAGGCCTGGCGGGCGCAGGGAAAAGCGCTGATACTCCAGCCCGCTGCCGACGTGCTGAAGCATCCCGCCGTCTCCGCCCCCAGGGTGTGTACCCTTCTGCGCGGATCGCTGGTCGCCCCGGAGGGGGAGCCCCAGGAGGGCTGGCAGAAGATTCTGCTGCCCCACGGAGTTTGCGGATACACAAAGTGCAGCTTTCTGGGCCCCTATCCAACAACTCCCCGGTGGGACGGGCTGCGCCGGCGGGTAGTGGAGGCGGCCACGGCCTACCGGGGAGTGCAGTATCGCTGGGGGGGAAAATCGCCCCTGGGTATTGACTGCTCCGGCCTGGTCTTTATGGCCTACTTTCTCAATGGCCTGCTCCTCTACCGGGACGCCAAAATTGTACCCGGCTTCCCGGTCAGACCCATCCCCCTCTCCCAGGCTCAGCCCGCCGATCTGCTCTTCTTTCCCGGTCATGTGGCCCTCTGCCTGGAAGGGGGGCGCTATCTCCATGCCACTGCGCGGGCAGGCAGCGACGGGGTGGTGATCAACTCTCTACGGCCGGAGGACCCCCTCTTCCGGACGGATCTGGCCCAATCCCTCCAGACAGCCGGCACCGTTTTCCCCCTAGAAACATAACAGCAGGGCGGCGAACCTGTAGTCCGCCGCCCTGCCGATCAGTCAATAAACTGGATTCCACCGCCCAGAACCCCATCGCCGATATATACGCTCAGCGTGGCGTCCATACTGCCCTCCCAGCAGTGCACATAGTCGGGAAATGCCGCCCGCATCCGGGCAGAGAGCTGGGCCATCTCCTCCGGGGCTCCGCCATTGGCCACTCCCAGATTGTACCGGCCCTTCCGCCCCTCCAGCCTGCGGGCAATCAACTCCAGGATCTTATCCTGCACCTGCTTGCGCCCCCGCACTTTGGAGATGCTCTGCAGCTGGCCGTCACCTGCGAAGGTAATGATGGGCTTGATGTGCAGCATGGTGCCCGCCATGGCGGTGACCTTTCCAATGCGTCCGCCCCGGTAGAGATACTCCAGGGTGTCTACCGAAAAAAAGGGGAAGGTATTGGCCACCAGGTGGGGAACGCGCACATGCACCAGCTCCTCCCAGCTGGTCCCCGAGCAGATCTCCTCCCAGAGCTGGAGCACTATAATGCCAATTCCCAGCGCTCCGCTCTTGGAGTCAAACACCGCTACCTCCAGATCCTCCCGGCTCTCTCCCTGGAGGCGCACCATATTGTAGGTGCCCGAAAGGCCAGAGGAGAGCATCACCGCAATGACCCGCTCATACCCATCGGCACGGATGCGGTCAAAGGTGTCATGCACCACGCCGCCTTCAGGCAGAGAAGTGCTGGGGAGCTCCCCACTGCGCAGGCGCCGGTACACGTCCTGGGCAAAAATATCCACCCCGTCGGAGTACTCGCCGTCGCGGCAGCGGATTTTCAGAGGCACCACATAGATGGGCTTTCCCTCCCGCATGGCGGGGGGCAAATCGGCCGTGGAGTCAGTCAGCAGCGCAATCTTTTGGGGATTTGACAAGCTCATCATCCTACTCTTCCATACTCACCTGCCCCGGCGGAGGAAATCCGGCCGGGGCAGTTTTATCTGACAGGCAATTCCGTTGTCATTGTAGAGGAGCCGACGCCAAAAAAACGTCGAAAACTTCCCATTAATCTCTGATAATATTATAGGGGCAATCTGCCAGTTGTGTCAAGGAAAAGAGTACCCTCCTTGGGGCCGGGACATGCAAATCCATCCGTCCGGACGCATATATTTTCAGGACGGAGGTGAAGTACATGTTCTTCCTGTTCCGCCGCCAACAGGCGCGGGATCTGGGCCTGGGCCTGGTGCTGCTGTGTGCCGCCCTGGCCCTGATGCTCTATCCCCAGCAGTCCATGGCAGCGGCCCGGGAGGGGCTGAGCCTGTGCGGCAACGTAATCATTCCCTCCCTGTTTCCCTTTTTTGTCCTCTCCTCCCTGGTGGTGGAGCTGGGACTGGCGGGCTATGTGGGCCGGCTGGTGGAGGGAATTATGCGCCCGGTGTTCCGGGTGGGAGGCGTGTGCGCCTCCGCCCTGGTGCTGGGTCTTATCGGCGGCTACCCGGTGGGGGCCAAAACCGCCATCCGCCTGTATGAGAAGGGGATGTGCACCCGGGCGGAGGCCCAGCGGCTGCTGGCCTTCTGCAACAACTCCGGCCCCGCCTTTATCCTGGGTGTGGTGGGCGCGGGAGTGTTCTCCGACAGCCGGGTGGGGCTGCTGCTCTACCTCACCCATGTGGCCGCCTCGGTGTGCGTGGGGCTGCTCTTCCGCTTCTACCGGCCCGCTGCCGGAGGAAAAGGCGCGCCCGCACCCTCCCCTCTCTCCTTTCAAGCCCAGCGCTTTGCCCCCGCCTTCACCGGCTGTGTAAAAAACGCCTTCCTCTCCACGCTGAATATCTGCGCCTTTGTGGTGTTCTTCACCGTGGTTATCCGCCTGCTCTTCCTCACCGGTATCCTGCCCGGCATCGCCAAGCTTCTGGGACTTCTTTTCTCCCCCCTGGGATTCACGCCCCAGTGGGGGGAGCGGCTGCTCACCGGTGTACTGGAGATCTCCTCCGGCGTTTGGAGCCTGAGCGGAGAGGGGATCTCCGCCGGAGGGCTGTCCATGGCCGCCTTTATTCTGGGCTGGGCCGGACTGTCCGTCCACTGCCAGACTCTCTCCTTTCTGGATGGCAGCGGGCTGTCGGTGAATACCTACCTGGCAGGCAAGCTGCTCCACGGCTTTTTCTCCGCCCTTTTCGCCGCGCTGCTGGCCCGCCTGTTCCCTCTGGGCGCACCGGTTTGGGTCTGTCTGGCCGAGCAGGTGGACGGCCTGGCCGGTCTGGATTTTCATGTATCCCTCACCATCTCCACCGTGTGCGCCTGGGTCACCTTTCTCCTCTGCCTGCTGGCGGCGGCTGCCGCTGCGCGAAAAGGCCTTGGCAAGAGCCGCCGCCCCGTGCTATAATGGAAAAAAAGCCGCCCCGCCGCTGCGGGGCGCGGTGTGTGCGGGGGAGGAGTTCCATGCTGTTCCAAAAAGATATCGAGCCGCGCTGCGCCTACTGCGCCCGGGGCACCCAGCTGGAGGAGGGAAAGGTTCTCTGCCTGAAGCGGGGCGTGGTCTCCCCCGGGGACAGCTGCCGGGGATTTCGCTATGACCCGCTCAAGCGAGTCCCGCCCCCGCCCGCCGCACCCGACTTCAGCCACCTCAAGGACGAGGATTTTGTCTTATAAAACAGCGCCGGACAGAGGCAGAAGCTCCGTCCGGCGCTGTTTTTTTCTTGAAAAGGAGCCGCAGAGCAGGTTACTCTCCCCGGGCGGCCCGCACCGCGTCGGCGATGGTGCGCCCCTCGGCCTGCTTGGCGTGGCGCTCCACATCCCCCTGGTTGCGGGGGGAGCGGATAAGCTGGGCAGGTCCCTGGACGCAGCCTCCCTCACAGGCCATACCCTCAATGAAGTTGAAGTCGCCCACCCCCTTGGCCGCCTTTAGGAAGGCCAGCCGGCACGCCTCAAATCCACTGCAGGGCATGGGCTTGAGGGCAAAGTCGGCCTCCTGCTCCTTCAGGGCCTGGGCCACCGCCGCCGTGACGCCGCCGCTGCGGGCAAAGCACCGGCCGTAGCCGCTGGCCTGGTCCAGCTCGGCCTCCTCCAGGGCGGCCACATCGATGTTCCGGGCCTCAAACATGGCGTAGAGCTCCTCGAAGGTGAGCACGCAGTCCACCGCCCCCATGGTCTTGCCCAGCTGAAACTCCTTCTTCTTGGCCACACAGGGCCCAATGAAGATCACCTTGGCGTTGGCGTCCTTCTCCTTCACCATCCGGGCGGCCATCACCATGGGAGAGGGGGTCTGGGAGATGAGATGGGCCTGCTGGGGGAAGTTCTTCTCCACATACTCCACAAAGGCGGGACAGCAGGAGGAGGCCAGCATGCCCTTCTCCGCCAGCTCCCCGGCCTCCTCCCGGGCGGTCATATCCGCGCCCAGGGCCACCTCCACCACGTCGTGGAAGCCCAGCAGCTTCAGCCCGGTCACCACCTGGCCCACGTCGGCGGGGGCAAACTGCCCGGCGATGGAGGGCGCCACCGCGGCGTACACCCGGTAGCCCCACTTCTCCGCGCTCTTGAGCATCTGGATGGCGTCCACCATGTAGGACTTGTCCATAATGGCCCCAAAGGGGCACTGGTACACGCACGCCCCGCAGGAGGTGCACTTGGCCGGATCCACAAAGGCCTTCTTGTCCGGCCCCATGGAGATAGCCCCCGCCTTGCAGCCCCGCTCGCAGGGGCGCTGGTTCTTCTCAATGGCGCCGTAGGGGCAGGCGCTCAGGCACTTGCCGCAGGTAATGCACTTGCTGTGGTCAATCTGGGCCTTGTGGTTGACGATGGTGATGGCGTCCTTGGGACAGGTGTGGACGCACCGGGTGGCGATGCAGCCGCGGCAGGCGGGGCCCACGGTAATCTCGGTGACGGGACACTCGTCGCAGGCGATGTCCAGCACCTCCACCAGGTTGGGGTTGGACTTGTCGCCCCCCATGGCCACCTTCACCCGCTGGGCAATGATGGCCCGCTCCTTATAAATACAGCAGCGCATCT
>CALWWS010000036.1 GCA_944385305.1 uncultured Oscillospiraceae bacterium
CGGCAGCACGGCCTCAGCCTGCTCCACATCCTCCAGCCGGGGGCGGGCGGCCTGCCCGTGGGCATGGGCGGCCGGGCGGTGAGCCTGCTGTCGGGGGGGATCGATTCCCCTGTGGCCTCCTGGATGATGGCAAAGCGCGGGCTGGCCCTGGAGATGGTACACTTTTTCAGCCACCCCTACACCTCTCCCCAGGCAAAGGAGAAAGTGCTGGAGCTGGCACACATCCTCTCCCGCTGGTGCGGCCGGCTCACGGTGCACGTGGTGCCTTTCACGCATATCCAGGAGGAAATCCGCAGACAATGTCCGGATGAACTGTTTACCATTATCATGCGCCGTTTCATGATGCGCATCGCCCAGGCTGTGGCCCAGCGGTGCGGCGCGGGGGCGCTGGTCACCGGGGAGAGCCTGGGCCAGGTGGCCAGCCAGACCATGGCGGCTATGGCATGCACCGGCGCGGTGTGCACCCTGCCTGTGTTCCGCCCCCTCATCGGCATGGACAAGGAGGAGATCATCCGCATCGCCAGGAAGATCGATACCCTGGACACCTCCATCCTGCCCTATGAGGACTGCTGCACTGTCTTCACCCCCAGACACCCCCGCACCCGCCCCCGGCTGGAGGATGTGGAGCAGGCTGAGGCCGTGCTGCCGGTGGAGCAGCTGGTGGAGGAAGCTGTGGCGGGCATCGAGCGGGTGCAGGTATAGCCAACGAAAGGGGGCTTATCCATGAGTCATACGGTGGAGATCATCTCGGTGGGCACGGAGCTGCTGCTGGGCAATGTGGTCAATCTGGATGCCCAGATCATCTCCCAAAAGCTCTCCGAGCTGGGGCTAAATGTGTACTACCATACAGTGGTGGGGGACAACCCGGGGCGGCTGAAGCAGGCGGTGGCCATCGCCAAGGGGCGGGCGGATATCCTCATCACCACCGGCGGGCTGGGTCCCACCTGCGACGACCTGACCAAGCAGACCCTGGCTGAGGCTTTTAGCAAAAAGCTGGTGTTCCACCAGGATATTGCCGACGAGCTGCGCACCTGGTTTGAAAAGCGGGGACACCCCATGACGGAGAACAATCTCCAACAGGCCCAGCTGCCTGAGGGGTGCACCGTCTTCCCCAACGACCGGGGCACCGCCCCCGGCTGCGTCTTTGAGGCGGAGGGCAAGCACGTGCTCATGCTCCCCGGCCCGCCCTCCGAGTGCCGGAACATGTTTGAAAAGCAGGCGGTGCCCTACCTGTCCGCCCTGGGAGAGGGGGTCATCGTCTCCCATACCCTGAAGATCTTCGGCATGGGGGAGTCGGCGGTGGAGGACCTGCTGCGGGAGCAGATGAACACCATGACCAACCCCACCCTGGCCCCCTACGCCAAGGAGGGGGAGTGCGAGCTGCGCCTGACCGCCAAGGCTGCCGACACGCAGACCGCCGAGGCCCTGCTGGCCCCGGCGGTGAAGCAGCTGCAAGAACTGTTGGGAGACGTGGTATATGGGGTGGATGTGCCTAACCTGGAGACAGCGGTGCTGGATCTGCTGCATGAGCAGGGACTCACCCTGAGCACGGCGGAGTCGTGTACCGGCGGGCTCATTGCCAAGCGCCTGACCGATATCCCCGGTGCCTCGGCCAGCTTTAAAGGGGCTGTGGTGAGCTACTGCGACCAGGTGAAGGACTCTATGCTGGCGGTACCCGCCGGGCTGCTGCGGCGGCAGGGTGCCGTATCCAGAGAGGTGGCCGAGGCCATGGCCCGGGGCGCCCGCAAGTACCTGGGCAGCGACATTGCCCTGGCCGTCACCGGGGTGGCCGGACCGGGCAGCGACGAGCGGGGCAACCCCCCGGGACGGGTCTATATCGCCCTGTCCGCCCCCGACATGCTCTTCGTGCGCACCATGAATCTCAGCGGTGCCCCCCGGGAGCGGGTGCGCATCACGGCGGCCAATCACGCCCTGGATCTGGCGCGCAGGTATCTCAGCCAGAAGCGTCTGGAAGCCGACTTCCGATGAAGCAATAAAAAAGTAGTTAAACTATCCGTTCTCAGCAGGAAAATCCCTTGACTTTCTATGCTATTGTGATAAACTTAAGAGTGCGAGTTCGCCATGTTTTTAACAGATGGCAATCAAACATTTGGAAAGGATGTCAAACATGAGCTACAAAGTCACCAGAGCCAACGAGTCCGTCCCGTACGAGGCCAAAGGCCATTTTGATGTGCGTACCACCCGTCTGCACAACCCCGAGGAAGTCAACGATGGTATGTGTGTGCTGGGCCTGTCCCACTTCCTGCCCGGCGGCGGCGCCGGTATGGCGCCTGCCAACTTTGAGCTGATTTACTACATCGTCGAGGGCGAGATGACCGTGGAGATGGATGACGGCCAGAAGTACTGCCTGAAGAAGGGCGACTCCGTCCACATGGGCAAGGGCACCGGCCGCTCCTCCCTGAACACCGGCATCACCTCTTCTCAGATGCTGGTCATCATGATCAAGCCCAAGGCCTAAGTTTACCCACCGCGACCCAATTTATTTTTAACATAAAGGAGATAGATTTCAATGAGCATGAATCTGTTTGATCTGACTGGCAAGAACGCTGTTGTCATCGGCGGCGCCGGCGGCATCGGCCAGGCCGTTGCCCAGGGCTTCGCTATGGCTGGTGCCAACGTGGCCATCGCTTCCCGTAAGGAGGAGTCCCTGCAGCGCGCTGTGAAGGAGATCAAGGACGCCTGCGGCAAGGACGTGAAGTACTACACCGTGGACGCCACCGATGAGGCTTCTGTCGAGGCTCTGGCCAAGAAGGCCAACGAGGAGATGGGCCCTGTCACCATCCTGTGCAACTCCCAGGGCTTCAACAAGAAG
>CALWWS010000037.1 GCA_944385305.1 uncultured Oscillospiraceae bacterium
CGCCTGCGGGATTTTAAATCGGTGAATGTGGGACTGCTCATTTTTCTCACCGCCGCCTTCTCCATCGGCGGGGTGCTGACCTCCTGCGGTGTGGCCGACCGGCTCTTCGCCCTGTTTGTCCCCCTCCTCCCCGCCCGGTTCGGGCTGGGCTACGCGGCGGTGGCCCTGCTGGCCACCATGGTGCTCCACGCGGTGCTGGGCAGCAATATCACCACCCTGTCGGTGGCCGTTCCCGGACTGCTGGCCGTGGGCGCGGGTACCGCCCCCATTCTCCCCCTCAGCTTTTTGGTGTTCACCGGCATCTGCGCTCACCTGGTGCTCCCCTTCCACAATGTGATCTTCCTGTTGGGAGAGGGCAGCGGGCGGTTTGACACCAAATTTCTTCTGCGCTACACCATTCCCTTCACCGTCGTGGCCTTTCCTGCCATCCTCTTCTTTTATATGGGCTGGTGGCAGCTGGCCGGCCTGCTCTGACTGCGGCGGGGATGATACCCTGTCCAAAGAGGTGTTTTTGTGGATCTCTGCAATGTAAAGGATATCAAAGCCCTGCTGGCCCGGCACGGGTTTCACTTTTCCAAAAGTATGGGCCAGAACTTTCTCATTGAGAGCTGGGTGCCCCGGGACATTGCCCAGGCCTCGGGTGCGGACAAGGGCTGCGGCGTGCTGGAGATCGGCCCCGGCATCGGCCCCCTCACCGTGCAGCTGGCCCAGCTGGCGGGAAGGGTGGCAGCGGTGGAGCTGGACAAAACCCTGCTCCCCATCCTGGCCGAGACCCTGACCCCCTACGACAATGTACAGGTTATTCCGGGGGATGTGATGAAGCTGGATCTGCCCGCTCTGGTGTCGGAGCAATTTTGCAGCCTCACCCCTATCGCCTGCGCCAACCTGCCTTACAACATTACCACCCCGGCTATCACCGCCCTGCTGGAGGCAAAATGCTTTCGAGCCATTACGGTGATGATCCAGCGGGAGGTGGCTCTGCGCATCTGCGCCGCTCCGGGCACGGCGGACTACGGCGCCTTCTCCGTCTTCTGCCAGTACCACGCCCGGCCGGAGCTGCTCTTTGAGGTACCCCCCCACTGCTTCCTACCCGCCCCCAAGGTGACCTCCGCCGTTCTGCGCCTTCTGCCCCGTGAGCAGCCGCCCCAGAACCTGGTGAGCGAGGAGCAGTTCTTCCGGGTGGTGCGCGCCGGCTTTGCCCAGCGGCGCAAGACCCTGCTCAACTGCCTGTGCTCCGCCTTTGGGGGACAGCTGGACAAGCAGGCTGTTGCCCAGACCATTGCACAGTGCGGCCTGCCCGCGGACGTGCGGGGGGAGCGGCTCTCCATCCCGGAATTTGCCGCCCTGGCCCGGGCCCTGTATGCCGCCATGAATTGAACCCGTCTTCTGATTTTTGCAAAACAAGGCGAAAAGACTTGCAAAATTTGCCGCGTTCCCATACAATAGCTGTAATCTGTCTTTTCGGGACAAATGGACTACCCAAAGGAGGAACCACCTATGGCATTGACTGAGAATCGCGCCGTGCTGGACTGGATCGACCAGATGGCGGCCATGACCCGCCCGGATCAGATCGTCTGGATTGACGGCTCCCAGGAGCAGCTGGAGCAGCTGCGCGCCCAGGCCTGCTCCACCGGCGAGCTGGAGAAGCTCAACGAGGAGAAGCTGCCCGGCTGCTACCTCCACCGTACCGCAGTGAACGACGTGGCCCGGGTGGAGGATCGCACCTTCATCTGCTGCAAAAAGCAGGAGGACGCCGGCCCCACCAACAACTGGATGGACCCCCAGGAGATGTACGCCAAGCTGAAGAAGCTCTACACCGGCGCCATGCAGGGGCGCACCATGTACGTCATTCCCTACTCCATGGGTGTGGTGGGCTCCCCCTTCGCCCAGTACGGCATTGAGCTGACCGATTCCATCTACGTGGTGCTCAACATGTGCATCATGACCCGGGTAGGCAAGCAGGTGCTGGAGGCCCTGGGCGACTCCCCCGACTATGTGAAGGGTCTGCACGCCAAGGCGGACATCGACCCGGAGAACCGCTACATTGTCCACTTCCCCGAGGACAACACCATTATGTCGGTCAACTCGGGCTACGGCGGCAACGTGCTGCTGGGCAAGAAGTGCTTTGCCCTGCGCATCGCCTCCTACCTGGGCCGCAAGCAGGGCTGGATGGCGGAGCACA
Organism: uncultured Oscillospiraceae bacterium; assembly: GCA_944385305.1. Lineage (GTDB taxonomy): Bacteria > Bacillota > Clostridia > Oscillospirales > Oscillospiraceae > CALWWS01. Next base: position 2,183 of record CALWWS010000037.1, read on the forward strand.
TGCTCATTCTTGGTATCCAGAACCCCCAGGGCGAGGTGCGCTACCTGGCCGCTGCCTTCCCCTCCGCTTGCGGCAAGACCAACCTGGCCATGCTCATCCCCCCCGCCATCTATAAGGAGAAGGGGTGGAAGGTCTGGTGCGTGGGCGACGACATTGCCTGGCTCCGGGTGGGCGAGGACGGCCGTCTGTGGGCCATGAACCCCGAGTACGGCTTCTTCGGCGTGGCTCCCGGCACCAACGAGAAGTCCAACCCCAACGCCCTGCACACCACCCAGGCGGGCACCATCTTCACCAACGTGGTACATAACCTGGACGACAACACCGTGTGGTGGGAGGGGCTGGACAAGAATCCTCCCGCCAACGCTGTGGACTGGAAGGGCAACCCCTGGAACGGCCAGACCTCCCAGGAGAAGGGAGCCCACCCCAACTCCCGCTTCACCGCTCCCGCCAAGAACTGTCCCTGCATCTCCCCCGAGTTTGAAAATCCCCAGGGCGTGCCCATCTCCGCCATTGTGTTCGGCGGCCGCCGGGCCAAGACCGCGCCCCTGGTCTACCAGTCCCGGGACTGGGAGCACGGCGTGTTCGTAGGCTCCATCATGGCCTCGGAGACCACCGCCGCCGCCACCGGTGCGGTGGGCGTGGTACGCCGGGACCCCATGGCCATGCTCCCCTTCTGCGGCTACCACATGGGCGACTACTGGCAGCACTGGCTGGACATGGGCAAGGTTCTGGGCGACAAGGCCCCCAAGATCTTCAACGTCAACTGGTTCCGCACCGACGACGAGGGCCATTTCATCTGGCCCGGCTTCGGCGACAACCTGCGGGTGCTGGAGTGGATCATGAAGCGCTGCTTCAGCGAGGCGGACGCGGCCCAGACCCCCATCGGCTACGAACCTCTGCCCCAGGACATCAACCTGGAGGGCTCCGGCGTGGATCTGGACACCCTGAAGGGCCTGCTCTCGGTGGATAAGGATCTGTGGCGCCAGGAGGTGGACGGCATCCGGGACTTCTACGGCAAGTTCGGGGATAAGCTGCCCAAGACCCTCTCCGATCAGCTCAGCCAGCTGGAGGAAAATCTGAAATAATGCTTGGAAGGGCCGCGGAGTGTACAGCTCCGCGGCCTTTTGCTGTCATTTGGCATACCGGGCGCATAGGATGGGAAAAAAGGAGGTATTCCCATGCCTGTCATCTACCTGTCCCCCTCCACCCAGGAGAACAATCTGTACGTCAACGGCGGCACCGAGGAGGAGTGGATGAACCGCCTGGCCGACGCCATGGAGCCCTATCTCACCGCCTCGGGCATCTCCTACGTGCGAAACACCCCGGACATGACCGCCGCTTCCTCCATCCGGGCCTCCAACGCCGGCAATTTTGACCTGCACCTGGCCCTCCACTCAAACGCCGCCCCCGAGGGCCGCTACGGCCAGGTGCGGGGCGTCATTGTCTACTACTTCCCCGGCTCGGCACAGGGTCAGGAGGCGGCCACGCTCATCGCCAACGGCCTGAAAAACATCTATCCCCTGCCCAATCTGATCCGGACGGAGTCCACCACCTCCATCGGGGAGGTGCGCCGGGTGCGGGCCCCCTCCGTCTTTCTGGAGCTGGGCTATCACGACAACCCGGACGACGCGTCCTGGGTGAAGAATAACCTGGACGCCATCGCCCGGAACATCGTGCTCTCCCTCACCGAGTTTTTCGGCCTGCCCTTCCTCACACCCCAGCCCTCCCGCAGAGGGGTGGTAGACGTATCCTGGGGCTACCTGAACATCCGGGACCGGCCGGATCTCTCCGCCCCTGTGGTGGCCCGGGCCTATGACGGGGCCTCACTCACCATCCTCAACCAGTGGCAGGGGTGGTACCTGGTGCGCTTTGGAGATCAGCTGGGGTGGGCCAGCTCTGATTTCGTCACCCTGATCTAGGAGGCGCCGGTGTTCATTCATGTTGTAGAGCCGGGAGAGAGCGTCTACACCATCGCCCGGAAGTACCAGGTCCCCATGTCCCTGGTCATCGCGGCCAACGGTCTGGAACCCCCCGACCGCCTGGTGGCGGGGCAGGCCCTGGTCATCCGCATTCCCGAGGAGACTTATACCGTCCGTCCCGGGGAAACTCTGGAGCAGATTGCAGCCCGCAGCGGCCTGTCCTCCCGGCAGCTGCTGCGGCGCAATCCCGCTCTGGCGGGGGAGAATCCGATCTTCCCCGGTCAGACCCTGGTGCTTTCCTATCAAGAGGAGGAGAAGCTGGGTCCCCTGCTGGTCAACGGCTACGCCTACCCCTATGTGGACAAGGAACTGCTCCGCGCCACCCTGCCCTACCTCTCCGCCCTCACCCCCTTTACCTACGGCTTTACTCCCCAGGGCGAGCTGGTGCCTCTGGAGGACGAGGCCCTCTTGTCCATGGCGGCGGAGGGGGGCGCGGCGGGGCTGATGCATCTGTCCACCCTCACAGAGGAGGGGGGCTTTTCCAATGAGCTGGGCCATATCGCCCTGACAGACTCCCAGGTACAGGACACGCTGGTGCGCAATCTCCTGCGTACCCTGCTGCAAAAGGGCTACCAGGGTCTGGACGTGGACTTTGAGTACATCCCCGCCCAGGACGCGGCGGCCTATGCCGCCTTTATCCGCCGCCTCTCCCGGCGGCTCAACCCCCTGGGCCGCCCGGTAATCGTGGCCTTAGCCCCCAAGACCTCCCGGGAACAGGCCGGGCTTTTATATGAGGGGCACAGCTACGGACTCATCGGCGCGGCAGCCAACGGTGTGCTTCTGATGACCTACGAGTGGGGCTACGCCTACGGCCCGCCCATGGCGGTGGCCCCCCTGCCCAACGTGCGTCGGGTGGTGGAGTATGCTCTGGAGGAGATCCCTCCGGGGAAAATCTGGCTTGGGATTCCCAACTACGGCTACGACTGGCCCCTCCCCTTTGTCTCCGGCCAGAGCAGGGCCAAGTCCATCTCCATGCCGGAGGCGGTGGCCCTGGCCTGGAAGTATGGCGTCTCCATCTCCTACAGCCAGCAGTCCCAGGCCCCCTGGTTCCGCTACACCGACGAAGCGGGTGTGCTCCACGAGGTGTGGTTTGAGGATGCCCGCAGCATCCGCGCCAAGCTGGAGCTCATCCGGGAGTACGGGCTGTTCGGCGCGGGCTACTGGAATCTCATGCGCCCCTTCCCTCAGAACTGGCAGGTGCTGGACGCCCTGTACAGCATTCTGCCCGACTGAAAACCGCTCTCAGGCGGAAAAAGAGAAGATTTGGCGGGATACCCCTGTACTTTTGGGCGGAAAGCGATTATACTGAAACCCAAACCCAAAGGAAGGAGGCGTGGGGATGGAACTGGATCTCCGCCAGGCGCTCCACTATCTGGGCGCGGGCGAGCAGGTACCCCCCGCCCTCCTGGAGCAGGTCTCCCACCAGGCCGGACAGCTGCAGGCCGCCCTGCGGCCCCGGTACGTCTACCGGGTGTACGATATTACCCGAACCGGGCAGGGACTGTGCCTGTCTCAGGCCGGGCTTGTTCTGCCCGGGAACACCGCCGGGCGGATGCTGGAGGAGTGCGGCAGGGCCGCCCTGCTGGCCTGCACCCTGGGGGCGGAGTATGACGCCATGCTGCGCACCTGCCAGGCCCGGGACATGGCCCAGGCGGTGATTCTGGACGCCTGCGGCAGCGCCTGGGTGGAAGCCGGGTGCGACGCGGCCGAGGCGGAGCTGGCCGGGCTCTTTCCCGGCCTGCACCGCACCGACCGCTTCAGCCCGGGCTACGGGGATCTGCCCCTGGAGCTCCAGGCCCCCCTGTGCGCCGCCCTGGACGCCCAGCGGCGCATCGGCCTGACAGTCACCCCCAGCTTTTTGCTCAATCCCACGAAATCGGTCACCGCCGTCATTGGCCTGGCCGCTGTACCCCAGAAAAAGCGCATCCGGGGCTGCGCCTACTGCTCCATGCGCCAGACCTGCAGTCTACGAAAGAGAGGAACCACCTGTGCACTCTGACCTGTTTCAAGGCCCCACCCTGCTGCTGGACGGCGCCATGGGCACCGTGCTCCAGCAGCGCGGCCTGCCCCCCGGGGGGCGGCCCGAGCTCTTAAACCTCACCCACGGCGCGCTCATCGAAGACATCCACCGGTCCTATCTGGAGGCGGGCAGCCAGGTGGTGTACGCCAACACCTTCGGGGCCAACGCCCTCAAACTGGAGGGCACAGGACACAGTGTGGAGGAGGTGGTCTCCGCCGCCGTCACCCTGGCAAAGCGGGCCTGCGCCCCCTACCCAGGCGCCCGGGTTGCCCTGGACATGGGCCCTCTGGGAGAGCTGCTGGAGCCCATGGGCAGCCTCACCTTTGAGCAGGCCTGTGAGCTCTTCGCCCAGGTGGCCCGGGCTGGGGCTGCGGCAGGGGCCGACCTGGCGGTCATCGAGACTATGACCGACCTCTACGAGGCCAAGGCCGCCCTGCTGGCGGTGAAGGAGAACACCTCCCTGCCTGTTCTGGTTACCATGACCTTTGACCAGGGGGGGCGCACCTTTACCGGCTGCACAGTGGCCTCCATGGCCGCCACTCTGGAGGGGCTGGGGGCGGACGCCATCGGCCTGAACTGCTCCCTGGGCCCCGATCTGCTCGCCCCCCTGCTGGAGCAGCTGTGCCGGAGCACCACCCTGCCCGTCATCGCCAAGCCCAACGCCGGCCTGCCCGACCCGGTGGACGGGCACTACCATATGTCCCCCCGGGAGTTTGCCGAAACCCTGGCCCCCTGCCTGGAGGCTGGGGTGTCCATCTTCGGCGGCTGCTGCGGCACCACGCCGGAGTACATCGCCGCCCTGAAGGCCGCCCTGGGGGACAGGCTCCCCGCGCCCCGCACCCATACCCCCGCCAGCCTGGTGTGCACTCCCACCAACCCGGTGTTCCTGGACGGGGTGCGGGTCATCGGCGAGCGGATCAACCCCACGGGGAAAAAACGCTTCCAGCAGGCCCTGCTGGAAAAGGATCTGGACTACATTCTCCAGGTGGGCCTCCAGCAGGCGGACGCCGGGGCGGACATCCTGGACGTAAACGTGGGCTATCCCGGGGTGGACGAGGTGGACATGCTCCCCCGGGTAGTGAAGAAGCTGCAAAGCGCCCTCTCCCTCCCCCTGCAGCTGGACTCCTCCAACCCCGACGCTCTGGAGGCGGGGCTGCGGGTGTACAACGGCAAGGCGGCGGTCAACTCGGTGAACGGCGACCGGGCGGTGCTGGAGCGGGTGCTCCCCATTGTGAAGAAGTACGGCGCGGCGGTGGTGGGTCTCACCCTGGACGAGGGGGGAATCCCCCAGAGCGCCCAGGCCCGCTTTGATATTGCCAAGCGGATTCTGGACGCCGCCCTGGCCCGGGGCATTCCCAGGCAGGACGTTTGGATCGACTGCCTTACCCTCACCGTCTCCGCCCAGCAGGAGCAGGCGGCCCACACCCTGCGGGCGGTGTCCATGGTGCGCAGTCAGCTGGGGCTGCAGACCGTGCTGGGGGTGTCCAACATCTCCTTCGGCCTGCCCAACCGGCTGCTGGTGGCCCAGAGCTTCCTTACCCAGGCCCTGGCCGCCGGACTCACCCTGCCCATCCTCAACCCCAACCAGGCGGAGATGATGGACGCGGTGGCCGCCTTCCGGGTGATCTCCGGGGAGGACGGGGAGAGCCGGGCCTATATCGCCCGCTTTGCCGCACAGGCCGGCGCCTCCGCCCCGGCCCAGGCGGCCGCCCCCGCCGCGCTGACGGTGGAGGAGGCGGTAATGCGCGGCCTGGCCGGAGAGGCAGGCAGGCTGGCCAGCCAGGCGCTGGAGACGGAGAGCGAGCTCTCCCTGGTGGAAAACCGCCTGATCCCCGCCCTGGATCAGGTGGGGGCCCAGTACGAGCAGGGCACCCTCTTCCTCCCCCAGCTGATGAGCGCCGCCCAGGCCGCCCAGGCGGTGTTTGAGGCGGTGCGGGCCCGCCTGGCCCAGCAGGGGGCCGCGCCGGTAAAGAAGGGCAAAATTATTGTGGCCACTGTCAAGGGGGACATCCACGACATCGGCAAGAACATTGTGAAGACCATCCTGGAGAACTACGGCTACGACGTCATCGACCTGGGCCGGGACGTGCCCCCTGAGCGGGTGGCCCGTGAGGCGGAGGAGGGACAGGTACGCCTGGTGGGCCTGTCCGCCCTGATGACCACCACCCTGCCCGCCATGGAGCAGACCATCCGGGTACTCCGCGCCCTGCCCCACCCGCCGGTGGTCTTTGTAGGCGGCGCGGTGGTCACCCCGGAGTACGCCGCCCACATGGGGGCGGATTACTACGCCAAGGACGCCCGCCAGGCGGTCGTCATTGCCAAAGAGATATTGGAGTGAACCAGCCATGGATATCAGAACCTATCTGGAACAGCACGCCCCCCTGGTATTTGACGGAGCCATGGGCACCTACTTCGCCGCCCGCCGGGGCCACAGCGCAGAGATCCCCTGCGAGCAGGCCAACCTGGACAGCCCGGCGGAGATCCTGGCCATCCATCGGGAGTATCTCCAGGCCGGGTGCAGGGCCATCAAGACCAACACCTTCTCCGCCGGAGCTTTTCTGGCCCAGGGGGAGGAGGAGCGCTGCCGGGCGGTGATTGAGGCGGGCTGCCGCCTGGCCCTGGAGGCGGCGGAGCCCTATCAGGCCTTTGTCTTTGCCGATATAGGCCCCGCCTGGCACGGGGAGAACCTCTCCCCCGCCCGGATTTATGAGCGGCAGGTGGATCTCTTCCTGGAGATGGGCCTGCGCCACTTCCTGGCGGAGACTCTGCCCGGGGACGAGGGGGTGGAGCACCTGGCGGTCTACCTCAAACAGCGTTGCCCTGACGCATTCCTTTTAGTCTCCTTTGCCGTCCAGCCCGACGGGGCCACCCGGGACGGCCACATCGGCCAGGCCCTCTACTCCCGCACCGCCGCCCTGCCCCAGGTAGATGGGGTAGGCTTCAACTGCGTCTCCGGTCCACACCACCTGCTGGAATACATCAAGCGGCTGGAGCGCTCGGACAAGCCCCTGTGCGTCATGCCCAACGCCGGCTACCCCACCGTGCTGGGCCGCCGCACCGTCTACCAGGGCCTGCCGGACTACTTTGCCCGGCAGATGGCCCGCATCGTCCAGGCGGGGGCAGGCATTGTGGGAGGCTGCTGCGGCACTACCCCGGCCCACATAGCGGCCATGGTGCAGGCCCTGCGCACCCCCCTGCCCCCCATCAAGGTACGTCCCGCCGCCAAGCCCCAGGCCGCCGCCCCCTCCCCCGCGGCCAACTCCCTGTGGGATAAGCTGGAGGCGGGCAGGCGGGTCATTGCCGTGGAGCTGGACCCCCCTGCCGACGCCGACATCGCCCCCTTCCTGGAGGGGGCAAAGGCCATCTGGCAGGCCGGAGCGGACGCGGTGACCATCGCCGACTGCCCTGTGGGCCGCACCCGGGCGGACAGCAGCCTGCTGGCCTGCAAGCTCAAGCGGGATCTGGGCATCGAGCCCCTGCCCCACATGACCTGCCGGGATCGGAATCTGAACGCCACCAAGGCCCTGCTGCTGGGGCTTTCCATGGAGGGGGTACATAACGTGCTCCTGGTCACCGGCGACCCCATCCCCACCGCCGACCGGGACGAGGTGAAGAGCGTCTTCAACTTCAACTCCCGCAAGCTGGCCCGCTATGTCACCGGCCTGAACGAGACGGTGCTGCCCACCCCCTTCCGGGTCTACGGCGCCCTCAACCTCAATGCCCGCAACTTCCAGATGCAGCTTAAGCTGGCCCAGGAGAAGGAGGAGAACGGCGTATCCGCCTTCCTCACCCAGCCGGTACTCTCTTCCCAGGCTCTGGAGAACCTGAAGCTGGCCCGCTCGGCCCTGAAGGGCAAGATTTTAGGGGGCATCTTCCCGGTAGTAAGCTACCGCAACGCTTGCTTCCTCAACAACGAGGTGGCCGGCATCCACGTGTGCGACGAGATTCTCGCCCTCTATCAAGACAAGAACCGGGAACAGGGGGAGGCTCTTGCCGTGGAGATCTCCCAGTGGGCGGCCCATGAGATGGCCCCCTTCACCGACGGCTTCTATCTGATGACCCCCTTCCGCCGCATCGCCCTCATCACCGAGATCATCCGGCTGATCCGCTAGTTGCAAACCCTCCCTCCCCCGGTTATAATGGGGGAGAGATTGTACGGCGGGGAGGCGGCGGCGTGTTTGACTTTTCCCATATCCACCAGTATAAGGAGAACAACCGGCTGGAGGCCAAGCTGGCCACCGGCGGGCTTCCCCGCAGCATCTGGGAGACTTATTCCGCCTTTGCCAACTCCTACGGCGGGGTAATCGTGCTGGGGGTGGAGGAGCTGCCCGACAAGTCCCTGCGGGTGCAGGGCCTGCTCAACCCCCAGGAGCTGGTGGATCAGTTCCTGGCCCTGGTGAACAACCCGGCGGTGGTCAGCGCCAACATCCTCACCGAAGAGAGCGTCCATATCGAGCATGTGGACGGCGGGGATATCGTGGTTATCGAGGTCCCCTCCGCCCCGCCCAACCTGCTGCCCGTCTACCTGGGCCGGGATCTCTACACCGGCTCATACCGCCGCAGCGGGGATGGGGACTACCACTGCACCCTGGCGGAGATCAACGCCATGCTCTCCTCCCGCTCCCATTGATACAGCGCAGGCCCCCCGGCAAAAGCCGGGGGGCCTGCTTATTTTTCTCTGACAGAATCAGCCGTCCAGCACGGCGGTATAGGCGGCGGCGGGCATCACGCCCACCTTGCGGTCCACCTCCACCCCGTCCTTGAAGAAGATCACCGTGGGGATGCTCATCACCCCAAAGCGGGCGGCCAGCTCCGGCTCGTCGTCCACGTTCACCTTGCCCACCAGGGCCTTGCCCTCGTACTTCCCCGCCAGATCGTCAATCACAGGGGCCAGCATCTTGCAGGGGCCGCACCAGGAGGCCCAAAAATCCACCATCGCGGTGCCGCTGGAGATCGCTTTATCAAACGCTTCCTTAGTCAGATGAATGGTTGCCATAGTCGTACTTCCTTTCTATCTCTCAAGATTTGTCCATTTGGTCTATATATTCCGCCGCCCGGTGGCCCGCCACCAGCCCCTCCCCTACGGCCTTGGAAACCTGAAGGGGGGTGCCGGTACAGTCGCCTGCCGCGAAAACGCCGGGCAGATTGGTTGCCATGTTTCGATCCACCGCGATATAGCCTCCCTCAAGGGCCAGCCCCGGGAGAAGCTGAACGGGAGCCAAAGAGGGCCGGAGGATAAACACACCGGCGCAGGGCAGCCTCTCGCCGTCCACCTCCACAGCCTCCACGCTCTGGCCGCCTACCACTTGCCGCTTAAAACCCCTCCGGAAGGCAATGTCCTTGCGCAGCCCCTCCGGCTGTCTGTCGCTGATGTAAGTGACCTTGCAGCCCAGCTCCTGGAGGTAGTTGGCCTCCTCGGGGGCGTCCGCCGCCATGCCCAGCACGGCCACTTCCTTACCCCGGTAGAGCATGCCGTCACAGGTGGCGCAGTAGCTCACCCCCCGGCCCAGATACTCCGCCTCTCCGGGAAGTTGGGCGGCGCGCACCACCCCGGTGGCCAGGATTACCGCCCGCGCCTCCTCCACCTGGCTGCCTATCCCCAGATAGAATGAGCTGCTGGCGGGCATGATATTCAGTACCCGGCCATTTATCTCCTCCACGCCCATCTCCCGGGCGTGCTTCTGGAAGGACTCCAGCATCTCCTGTCCGGAAAGCCCGGGCATCCCCAGATAGTTGTTGACCAACCGGGCCTTCCAGAGGGGATTATCCCGCACATCCCCCGACACCACCAGCACCGACTTGTTCCGGGTGCGGGCCTGCACCGCCGCGGATAACCCTGCCGGGCCGCCGACCACTACTACAACGTCGTACAATAGTATTCATCCTCCGCATCGCCGAACAGCGCGGCAATCACCGCCGCCGCCTCCGGGTTTGCCACCTCGTAGTAGACCTCGTTGCCCGTGCGCTCACACTTTACAATCCCAGCGGCCTTCAGCCGCATGAGATGCTGGGAGATGCAGGACTGGGACTGGCCGGTGTTTGCCTCCATACATCCCACGTTGCGGCAGCCGCACTGCAGCAGTCCCCGCACAATCCGCAGGCGCAGCGGATGGGACAGGGCCTTGAGCATCGCGGCCCGCTCCTCATAGCAATTGTTTGACTGTTCCATGGCTCTCACCTGTATTTGTTATTTCTAATATTATTATATTCGAATATTCTAATTTGTCAACTGCATTTTAAAAAAATTTTTCCACCCCCTTCCCCGGGCCGAAGGGAGACAGCTCTTGCATTTTTCCACATTTCGGGGTAAAATACTTTTCTGTATCAATATGAAGGAGTGAACGGCATGCCAGAAGAGCGCACCCCCACCATGACCCAGAATTTTATCCACGACTTTATTGATGAGGATATCGCCCAGGGTGGGCAGTACGAGGGGATGACCGTCCACACCCGCTTTCCCCCCGAGCCCAACGGCTACCTGCACATCGGCCATGCCAAGGCCATCTTTGTGGACTTCGGCACGGCGGAGAAGTACGGCGGCCTGTGCAACCTGCGTATGGACGACACCAACCCCACCAAGGAGGATGTGGAGTACGTGGAGGCCATCCAGGAGGACATCCACTGGCTGGGCTATGACTGGGGCGACCGGTTCTTTTTCGCCTCGGACTATTTCGAGCAGATGTATGAGTGTGCCGTGGAGCTGATCAAGAAGGGTCTGGCCTACGTGTGCGAGCTCACCCCGGAGGAGTTCAGGGAGTACCGGGGCGACGTGAACACCCCCGCCCGCTCCCCCTGGCGGGATCGCCCGGCGGAGGAGAGCCTGGATCTCTTCGCCCGGATGCGGGCCGGAGAGTTTCCCAACGGCAAGTACACCCTGCGGGCCAAGATCGACCTGGCCTCGGGCAACTTCAATATGCGCGACCCGGTGCTCTACCGCATCAACCACATGCACCACCACCGCCAGGGGGACAAGTGGTGCATCTACCCCATGTACGACTTTGCCCATCCCCTGGAGGACGCCATCGAGGGGATCACCCACTCCCTGTGCTCCCTGGAGTTTGAGGATCACCGCCCCCTGTACGACTGGGTGATCGCCAACTGCCCGGTGAGCTCCAAGCCCCGGCAGATTGAGTTTGCCCGCCTGGGCATCAACTATACGGTGATGAGCAAGCGCAAGCTGCGCCAGCTGGTGGAAGAAAACCGGGTTTCCGGCTGGGACGACCCCCGCATGCCCACCCTGTGCGGTCTGCGCCGCCGGGGCTACACCCCCCGGGCCATCCGCAACTTCTCCGAGCGCAACGGGGTGAGCAAGGCGGCCTCCACGGTGGAGTACGGCTTTTTGGAGTACTGCCTGCGGGAGGATCTCAACGAAATCGCCCAGCGGCGCATGGCGGTGCTGCGCCCCATCCAGCTGGTGATCACCAACTACCCCGCGGGCCAGAGCGAGACCTTCGAGGTGGAGAATAACCCCAACCGGCCCGAGGACGGCACCCGGACGGTCACCTTCTCCCGGGAGCTCTATGTGGAGGCTGAAGACTTCCTGCCCGAGCCGGTGCCCAAGTACAAGCGGCTCTATCCCAACGGGCCGGAGTGCCGGCTCAAGGGGGCCTATGTGATCCAGTGCGTGGGCTATGAGACCGACGAGGCGGGTAATATCACCGAGATCGCCGCCACCTATGATCCCAATAGCCGGGGGGGCGACCCCGCCGACGGCCGCAAGGTGAAGGGAGCCACCATCCACTGGGTGGACGCCGCCACCGCCGTGGACGCCGAGGTGCGGCTGTACGACAACCTGTTCCTGGACGCCGAGCCCGACGCCGGGGACAAGAACTTCCTGGACTGCCTCAACCCCGCCTCCCTGGAGGTGCTCACCGGCTCCAAGGTGGAGGCCTGCCTGGCCCAGGCGGAGGCTCCCGCCTCCTTCCAGTTCCTGCGCCAGGGCTACTTCTGTGTGGACAACAAGGACAGCCGCCCCGGCCATCTGGTCTTCAACCGCTCCGTGGGTCTGAAGGACAGCTTCAAGCTGGGCAAATAATCAAACAAGTTAGAAATGGCCGCCCGTGAGGCGGCCATTTCCCTATGGAACAGCATATGTGAGGTGTGTGAAATCATGTACCAGTTCCGAAACGACTACTCCTTCGGCGCCCACCCCAAGGTGCTGGAGGCCCTGGCGGCCACCAACCTGGAGGGCAATATAGGCTACGGCGGCGACCCCTACTGCGACCGGGCCGCGGATCGCATCCGGCAGCTGTGCGGCTGTCCCCAGGCGGAGGTTCAGTTCCTCATCGGGGGCACCCAGGTGAATTTCACCGCCATTGCCGCCCTGCTCCGCCCCTGGGAGGGAGTCATCTGTCCCGCTACCGCCCACATCAACGGCCACGAAGCGGGGGCGGTGGAGGCCACCGGCCACAAGCTCATCCCCCTCCCAGCTGGGCGGGACGGCAAGCTCACCCCGGCGGCGGTGGCCGCCGCGGTGAAGGAGTACGACAACCCCCACCTGGTGCGCCCCGGCCTGGTCTACATCTCCCAGGCCACGGAGAACGGCGCGGTGTACACCCTGGCGGAGCTGGAGGCCCTCTCCGCTCTGTGCCGGGAGAACAGCCTGTTCCTCTTCGTGGACGGAGCCCGGCTGGGCGCCGCCCTGACGGCCTGCGGCTGCGACATGTCCCTGGCCGACCTGGCCCGGCTCACCGACGCCTTCACCATCGGCGGCACAAAAAACGGCGCCCTCATGGGGGAGGCCCTGGTAATTCCCGACCCCGCCCTGGGCCGGGACTTCTTCCGTATCAAAAAGCAGCGGGGCGGTGTGCTGGCCAAGGGCTGGCTGCTGGGGGTGCAGTTTGAGGCCCTGCTCTCCGGCACGCTCTACTTCGACCTGGCCGCTCACGCCAACCGCATGGCGGGCCTGCTCCAGCAGGGGCTGGCAGATTTGGGCCTGGAGCTCTACGTTCCCTCCGCCACCAACCAGATCTTTGTCAGCGTGGAGGACAGCCTCCTCCCCGCCCTGGAAAAGCTGGCCGCCTGGGAGGTCTGGTGCAAAGAGGATGAAACGCACACGGTGGTGCGCTTTGTCACCTGCTTCCACACCTCGGAGGAAGATATAAACGGCTTCCTGGGGGAGCTGGCTAAGCTGCTGTAACAAAAAATCCGCCCGGAGCACCGGGCGGATTTTTCTGTTTTCAGGAAAAAAGTGTTTGACGTCTGAAACCTTTTTCTATTTTATCCGTATAACCAGGCGAACCGGTTCTGGAGAGGAGTGGGACATGTGAATGACGAGGCGCTGATCCGGCGGTTGGCCGCGGGGAGCCGGACGGCACTGAATCAGGCGGTGGACCGCTTCACCCCCTATGTAAGCGCCGTGGCCTGGCGGGTGCTGGCCCCCTCCGCCGCCACGCGGGAGGATCTGGAGGAGGTTGTTGCCGACGTATTTTTGGCCTTGTGGAGCCACGCCATGGATATTGATCCCGGCCGGGTGCGCACCTGGCTGGGGGCGGTAGCCAAAAACAAGGCGGTGGATCGCCTGCGCACCCTCTCCCCCACCCTCCCCCTGTGTGAGAACGCCGCCGACCGCTCCCCCGGCCCTGAGGAGGAGACCCTGCTGCGGGAGCGGGCCGCCCGGCTCCTGGCCGCCGTGGAGGCGCTGGAGGAGCCCGACCGCACGCTCTTTCTCCGCCACTACTATGCAAACGAAAAGCTCAAGGATGTGGCCCGGGATCTGGGTATGAACCAGGCCACCGCCCGCACCCGGCTCCACCGGGGCCGCAGGCTGCTGAGGGAACAGCTGATGAAAGGAGGGGACGAACCATGAGACAGCATCTGGATCAGCTCTGGCGCCAGGTATACCCCGACGGGACGCCGTGTCCCACTGTCCGTCCCGGCGATATCCGCAGCCGGGTCAACGCCGCGCTGGACGCCGCCCCCTCGGAGAGGAGACAACCGATGAGACACAAGACACGCTTTGCCGCCATTCTCACCGCCGCCGCGGTGGCTCTGGGGAGCACCGCACTGGCTGTCACCGTCCAATGGGATGTTCTGGACGCCTTTTTCCGGGGGGATACCTCCCCGGCGGAGACCCTGGTGGATCGACAAGCCCCGTCGGCCAACGATGAGAATTACACCTTTACCGTGGAGAGCTCCGTTTCCGACGGGGACACCGCCTACCTGGTGGTGCGGGTGGACGCCCTCACCGAGGATGCCGCCGTCCAGCTGTACTCGAAATACTTTTTGAACATGGACACCTTCAGCGTCTACCCCGTGGCCGACCCGGAGGAGCCTATCCCCGAAGATCTGGGGGTGGATGAGCAGACCGGCTGCAACATACCGGCCCGCAACGCCATGAGTATGGGGGTCAGGGAGATCAAGCAGGCCGCCACGCAGACCTCACGCACCTGGCAGCTGGACGTCTCCTTAGACTCCAACGAGGCGGCAAATTACCTCCATGCCCGGCTGTGCTACATGAACCGGGCCTGCACCATCGCTCTGCCCCTCTCCCCCGCTGAAAGCGTCACTCTGGACATCGGGGCATCGGGGCCGGGCTCTCCCACCAGCGAAAACGCCCAGGGCGGAACTATCACCCTGGAGTCGGTGACCCTGAGTCCCTTTACCTGCCAGATTGCCGCCCGCCACGAGGACGGCAACAAAGAAGTGGATCCCCTGATCTTCTTCCTTCTGGAAGACGGGACGCTGCGCACCAGCGGACAGCTTCTGTTCCACAGCAAAACCAGCTACCACAGTGACGGTACCGCCGACTACTCCTACCAGTTCCAGGAGGTGCTGGATCTCTCCCAGCTGTCCGCCGTGGTCTTTGACGGCACGGCCTATCCCCTGGACGGCGGGGCAGCCTACGGGGTAGAAGTTGACTCCCGGCTGTATCCCTTCCAGCTCCCCCTGATGGATCGTCTCTCAGAGGACAGCGGCCTGGCCCTGCCTCTGGAGGCCCTGTATGAGGCGCTTGGCGCCTCCTACACCTGGGACGGGGAGGCTCAGACCGCCGTCTGCTCCTATCGGGGCGTTACTCTGGAGCTCACCGTGGGCAGCCGCACCGCCCTGGTAAACGGCGTGCCTGTAGCCCTGGAGGATGCCCCCGCCCTGCAAAACGGCATACTGGCCGTAGGCAATGATATCTCGGATTTCCTGGGCCTCAATACCTTTGTGGTCTACAACACCGAAGAGGATAGTTTCCTCGATTACCTGTGCTGGATCGTTATCCCTTAATCTGCGCAAAAATAAGAACGGGCGTCCTTCGGAGAGGGGCGCCCGTTTTTTGTTTAGTTCAAAAAGTCCTTCAGCTTCTTGCTTCTCGAAGGATGGCGCGTCGTCGCCGCGGACTGCGTATCCCTCCCCTCCGCCCCTGGGCGAAGGCTCGCTCACTCCGTCGCGGCTCCTCTCCCCACGCGACCCGCTGCGCTGGGCTCGCGCGGGGGCCCCGAAAATTGCGCCCCTATAACAGAAAGCACGTCGCTCCCCGTTAATTCAAAAAGTCCTTCAGCTTCTTGCTTCTCGAAGGATGGCGCAATTTTCTCAGGGCCTTGGCCTCAATCTGGCGGATGCGCTCCCGGGTGACGCTGAACTCCTTGCCCACCTCTTCCAGAGTGCGGGTGCGGCCGTCCTCAATGCCAAAGCGGAGCTTGAGCACCTTCTCCTCCCTGGGGGTGAGGGTACCCAGCACATCCACCAGCTGCTCCTTGAGCAGGGTAAAGCTGGCGGCCTCGGAGGGCTCGGAGGCGTCCTCGTCGGGGATGAAGTCCCCCAGGTGGGAGTCCTCCTCCTCGCCGATGGGGGTCTCCAGGCTCACCGGCTCCTGGGCGATCTTCAAAATCTCCCGCACCTTGTCCACCGGCATGGACATCTCCTCGGCGATTTCCTCGGGGCTGGGGTCGTGGCCCAGCTCCTGGAGCAGCTGCCGGGAGACCCGGATGACCTTGTTGATGGTCTCCACCATGTGTACCGGAATGCGGATGGTGCGGGCCTGATCGGCGATGGCCCGGGTGATGGCCTGGCGAATCCACCAGGTGGCATAGGTGGAGAACTTATAGCCCTTGGTGTAGTCAAACTTCTCCACGGCCTTGATAAGGCCCAGATTGCCCTCCTGGATCAGATCGAGGAAGAGCATGCCGCGGCCCACATACCGCTTGGCAATGGAAACCACCAGGCGCAGGTTGGCCTCCGCCAGGCGCTGCTTGGCCGCCTCACCCCGGCGCTCCAGCCGGTGCAGCTCCTGCATCTCCTCGGGGCTGAGCTCAATTCCATCCCGCTCCAGCTCCTCCAGCTGCTCCTTGGCGGCGTCCCCCGCGCCCATGTCCTGGGCCAGCTCAATCTCCTCCTCAGGAGTGAGCAGGTTAACCTTACCGATCTCCTTGAGGTACATACGCACAGGATCGTCAATGCCGAAGGAATCCACCAGAGTGTTGGGGTCGACGATCTCCTCCTCGGGCAGCTCCTCCAGCTCCTCAATGGGGGGTACCGCCTCGTCAGCCAGCTCAGGCAGGTAGTCATCCCCCACCGTGTCAATGCCCAGGTTCTCCAGAGTGTCATAGATCTTGTCCATCTGGTCGCTCTCAAGATCCATGTCATCCAGCACATCCATCAGTTCGCTGGCGGAGAGCTTCCCCTTCTTCTTGCCACGCTCGATGAGTTCGCCCAGCTTTTCCGCACCCTGGATACCCTCTACGACCTTCATCACTTCGATCTTGCCCTGCTCCATCTTCTCCTCGTTGGACAGGCGGGGCTTATCCTTGCCAAGCGCCTCAGGCGCGGTCACTTTCTTCTCGCTCATGCGCTCACCCTCCATAGCCTTTTTTCTCTCTGAATTTTTCCCGCGCGGCAAGCAGTGGGTCCACCTGCGCCGCCCCGGAGCGCTTGAGCGCCTCGGTTTCAATGGTCTGTATGTAGTCTTCCATGGCCTGGCCGCTGTTGGCCAGAACCTGGGGCTGGTCAATCACGCCGGCCAGATGGCTCATCTCTTCCGCCGTCAGCTCTCCGGTCAGGGCTGCCAGCTGGGTACTGCGCCCCTCCCGGTGCCGCTCGCTCAGCAGCCGGTAGATTTTCCCCAGCAGCGGGGAGGAGAACTGCCCGGGCGCAAGCTGTCCGGCCCGGGCGAAGAGGCCGGGATCCAGCATCAGCAGCCGGATGA
>CALWWS010000038.1 GCA_944385305.1 uncultured Oscillospiraceae bacterium
CCGCATTGTCATCACCTCCATCACCCCCCTGCCCTCGGTGTACGCCCTGTTTGACGGCTCCGCCCAGCGGCTGATCGGCATGAGCCCCTCCTCCATGGCGTCCACGGAGAACTCCCTGCTGGCCGACACCATCCCCGGCATCACCCAGGTGCGCACCGACTTTATGAACGGGGACGAGGTGAACATAGAGCAGCTGCTGGCCATGGAGCCCGATGTGGTGTTCTACCGGGCGGAGAATGTGGAGGAGTAGGAGCAGCTCTCCGCCATGGGCATCC
Source organism: uncultured Oscillospiraceae bacterium (assembly GCA_944385305.1). Taxonomy (GTDB): domain Bacteria; phylum Bacillota; class Clostridia; order Oscillospirales; family Oscillospiraceae; genus CALWWS01. The sequence continues at coordinate 276 of CALWWS010000038.1, forward strand.
CCGCCGTGGGCTTCTCCACCACCCAGTGGGGCTCCGACTCCATCGAGACCTTCCAGGGCTGGGTGAGCCTGCTGGGCGAGGTGCTCCAGCAGGAGGACCGGGCCGACGGCATCGCCGAGTACGGCCGGGAGGTGTACGACATGATCCAGCAGCGCCTGGCCCAGGCGGGGGACGATCTGGAAAAGCCCCGGGTGTTCTGGCTGTTCCGGTACAGCAGCGGGGTGGTGCAGACCTCGGGGAGCAACCACTTCGGCGAGTACTGGGCCAACGCCACCGGCGCGGTGAACGTGGCCCACGAGAGCGACGGGGCCAACTTCGAGGTGAACATGGAGCAGATCTACGCCTACGACCCGGACATCATCTACATCAGCAACTTCGCCCCCTACCTGCCCGAGGATCTCTACAACAACGCCATTGAGGGCAACGACTGGAGCGTGGTGCGGGCCGTGCAGGAGGGGAACGTCTACAAGTGCCCCCTGGGCATGTACCGCTGGTATCCCCCCTCCTCCGACAGCCCCCTTATGCTGCTCTGGCTGGCCAAGAACCACCACCCGGAGCTGTTTGAGGATATTGACATGACCCAGGAGCTCAAGGACTACTACCTGCGCTTTTACAACGTGGAGCTCACCGACGAGAACATCGAGAAGATTTTTAACCCCAGCCGGGAGGCGGCGGGGGCGTAAGGGAAGATGAGCCGGAAATACCAGAAAATCTGTTCCCTGTGCCTGATTGCGGCCCCCGTGCTGTGCTTTCTCATCTGCCTGGGGGTGGGGCGCTACCACATCTCCCTGCCCGAGACGGTGGAGCTGCTCCTCTCCCCCCTGACGGGGGCGGCGGTGGATGAGACCGCCTTCTCCGTGATCTTCAAAAGCCGGCTGCCCCGGCTGCTGCTGGCCCTGGCGGTGGGGGCGGGGCTGTCGGTAGCCGGCGGGGCCTTCCAGTCCCTGTTCAGCAACCCCCTGGCCACCCCCGATACCCTGGGAGTGGCCACCGGGGCCTCCTTCGGGGCGGTGCTGGCCCTGCTGTTCACCCGCAGCCAGCTGGTGGTGCAGCTGCTGGCCATGGCCATGGGCCTGGCCGCCCTGCTGCTCACCTGCCTGATCAGCCGCCGGGGCGGGCACAGCAGCATGGTGATGGTGGTGCTCTCCGGCATGGTGATCTCCTCCTTTTTCTCCGCCCTGGTCTCCCTGGCCAAGTACGTGGCCGACCCGGAGGAGGACCTGCCCGCCATCACCTACTGGCTCATGGGCAGCATGAACCGGGCCACCCTGCCCGGCATCGCCATCGGCGTGCCCCTCATCGCGGCGGGGACGGCGATCATCCTGTGCCTGCGCTGGCGGCTGAACATCCTCTCCCTCCAGGAGGACGAGGCCAGATCCCTGGGGGTGAATGTGCGGCGCATGCGCCTGGCGGTGATGGCCGCCTCCACCCTCATCACCGCCTCATGCATGTCCATGTGCGGCCAGGTGGGGTGGGTGGGCCTGCTCATCCCCCACGCCTGCCGCATGATCTACGGCAGCGACAACCGCCGCCTCATCCCCGCCGGCATCGGCATGGGCGCCGCCTTCCTGGTGCTCATCGACACCGCCGCCCGCTCCGCCACCGCTGCGGAGATCCCGGTGTCCATCCTCACCGCGATTTTGGGCGCCCCCTTCTTCATCCTTCTGCTGCGCAAGACCGGAGGTGCAAAGCTATGACCTTTTCTGTGGTAAACGGAAGCTTCCGCTACGGCCCCGTCCCCGTGCTGCGGGACGTCTGCTTCCAGGTGGAGCAGGGGCAGGTGCTGTGCGTGCTGGGGCCCAACGGGGTGGGCAAGACCACCCTGCTGCGGTGCATGATGGGCATGCTGCCCTGGCGCAGCGGGGAAAGCCGCATTGACGGGGTGTCCATCGCCGCCATGCGCCACGCCGAGATCTGGCGCAAAATCGCCTACGTCCCCCAGTCCAAGGGCACCGCCCTGTCCTACACCGCCGCCGAGATGGTGCTCATGGGCCGCTCGGCCCGGCTGGGGGTGTTCGCCCAGCCCAGCCGGGAGGACCGCCAGGCCGCCGCCGCCGCCATGGAGCTGGTGGGCATCGCCTCCCTGGCGGAGAAGAAGTGCTGCGAGATGAGCGGGGGCGAGCTGCAGATGGTGCTTATCGCCCGGGCGCTGGCCGCCCGGCCGGAGCTGCTGGTGCTGGACGAGCCGGAGTCCAACCTGGACTTCAAAAACCAGCTGATTATCCTGGAGACCATCGCCCGGCTCAGCAAGGAGAAGGGGATTGCCGCCATCGTCAACACCCACTACCCCGCACACGCCCTGAAGATCGCCCACCAGGCCCTCATCCTCAGCCGGGACGGACACACCGTCTGCGGGGCGGCGGCGGAGGTGATCAGCGAGGCCAACATGCGCCGCGCCTTCCAGGTGGAGGTGAAGATCGCCGACTACCGGTACGAGAGCGGCTGCTATAAAAGCGTGATCCCCATCTCCGTGGTGAGCTGAACCCTGCAAAGGGGGGCGGAACCGGCAAAGCCGGTTCCGCCCCCCTTTACTTTCCCGCCGGGATGGGGTAAAATAACACCGACTGGTTTCCACACCCGGTCCAAGCGCGGCCCGTTCGGCCGCGTTCGTTCGGCGGAGGGACTTCCGCCGTTCTCTAAATACGAAAATGGAGGGAAACTGACCCATGCGCAATTCCAAAGCAAACAAAATCGCCCTGGCCGCCGTGGTGGCCGCAATTTACTTCGTGCTGTGCTTCTTTGGCAACATCTTTCAGCTCACCTTCGGGCCTGTCCAGGTCCGGCTGGGCGAGGCCCTCACCGTGCTGCCCTTCCTCTTCCCGGCCACCGCGCCGGGGCTGGCCCTGGGCTGCCTGCTGACCAACGTCC
>CALWWS010000039.1 GCA_944385305.1 uncultured Oscillospiraceae bacterium
CCACCGTCTTGCCCGCCACGATGAGGTTGGTGGTGTGCATGATGGCGTCCCACACGGACTGGCCGGTGCCGTACTTGTTGTCGTAGTAGTGCTTGGCCTTGGCGTCGTTCACCGCCATCATGGGGCATGGGAGAATCCCCGCCCGCTCCCGGGCCCTGAGGCGCAGGATGCCGGTGGTGGTCTCCTCGCACCCGCCGATGAGATTTTCTCCCAGCCCGGCGCACTCGCCCCCCAGCAGGTGGATGAGGTCTCCCCCGTCGTCCACCACCAGGTGGGGCTTGAAGGCCAGGGTCTCCATCAGGTGGCGCTGGTACTCATCGGGGCTGGCCCCGTGCACCCCGAAGGTCTCCACCCCCATGTCCGCCAGGCCGGCGGCCACGTCGTCCTGGGTGGAGAGGGGGTTGGAGCCGGTGAGGCGCACCTGGGCGCCCCCCTTGGCCAGGACATAGCCCAGATTGGCGGTCTTGGCCTCCAGGTGGACCGACACGGCGATGCGCAGCCCCTCAAAGGGCTTCTCCCGCTCGAAGCGGGCCTCGATGCCGCCCAGGGCGGGCATGAAGTCCCGCACCCAGTCGATCTTCCTGCGGCCCTCGGGGGCCAGGAAGATGCTGCGTATCATACTCATATCCCCGAGCCCTCCTGTACCGTCTCCTGAGCCACCGAGGACAGGCTGGGCTTATCCCAGAAGTCCAGGGAGAGCAGGGGCTTCACCCGGCGCATGGCCCGCACCCGCTGGTGCACTCCCGCCAGCTGGGCGGAGGTGGCGGGGGGCGCGTCCCCGAAGGCGGGGCAGGTAAAGAACCAGCAGAACTTGGCCCCCAGGGCAATGGCCTTGTCGTAAAACTCCTCGGTGGCGGCCTGCTCGGCGTTGTCCCCGGTGCAGCGGTAGGCCACCCCGAAGGGCAGCTTGCGCTTTCGCAGCAGGGCCATGGCCTTCTCCGCCCCCTCCGGGTCCTCGTCGGCCTGGATGGCGGGGAAGAGGTTGCGCACCCGCAGCATATCCTCCGCCATCTCCACAGTGATCCGCTCCGGGCGGGTAAACACGGCGAAGACGCAGTCGGTGTGCTTGTTGCACAACGCGATCATCCCCTGCTCCTGCCCCATGGGGTCCCCCCCCACGAAGATGAACAGGTGGGTGCCCCTGGCCTTGCGCACCTCCACCGCCTCGTCCAGCCCGTCAAACTCCATCTCGGGGCGCACCCCGTAGATGGTGGCGCCGCAGCCCCGGCAGTCCATGCGGCAGGGGGCGGTGGGGTCGATGAACACCGACCAGGGGGCCTCCCCCTCCGGCCAGCCGCCCTGGGCGCTGCGCCGGGGCCAGTCCATGATGTTGGCGTGTACGATAAAGTTCTCAAAGATCTTTTTCAGCACCCGATTGTCGATATCGGAGTACATGCTCTTAATCAGCCGGTACCAGTTGTTGTCCGGGTCGGACATCGCCCGCTCAATCACCAGCCGGTAGGCGGGGTCAAGCCGCTCGCCCCCGAAGGTGTCCATCCAGTCCAACAGCTTGGGAAGGTTGGCGTCCGGGTCCCGCTCCAGATAGTCCAGCGCCTTGCTGACACCAAACGCCTTCATGCGAGCCGATAAGCCCATCTCTGCGGCACACTCCTTTCCCATTTTAGCCTATAACGCATTTTATCATAAAGCAAACCCATTGTAAGTACCATAGACAAATGATTTACCCTGTCGCAATTTCTGACACTTTAGGCAGAATGTCTAAAAGGCCCCGGCCAATGGGTGATATACAATCTCCCGGCGGTGTGGTATACTGGACGGGATACTGAAAAACAGGCAGGAGGCATCCGCCATGCGCGCCGGACTCATCACCTTCCACTTCGCCCACCACTACGGGGCCCAGCTCCAGGCCTGCGCCACCATGAAGGCCATCCAGAACCTGGGGCACCAGTGTGAGATCATCGACTACCGTCTGCCCCACACCACCCGCACCAACCGGCTCTGCCAGCCCGCCGTCTCGGTGCGCGCCGCGGCGGCGGACGCTCACACCGCCCTGCACTACGCCCCCCTCAAGGCCCGCTTTGACCGGTTCGAGGCCTTTGTGGAGGAGGAGATGACTCTCTCCCCCCGGCGGTACACCACCCTGGAGGAGCTGCTGGCCAATCCCCCGGCGTACGACGTGTACGTATCGGGCAGCGACCAGATCTGGAACCCCTACATCTTCCAGAACCAGGAGTTTGACCCCGCCTTCCTCCTGGCCTTTGTGAAGGAGGGGCGGCGCATCGCCTACGCCCCCAGCCTGGGGGTGCCCCAGCTGCCGGAGGACAAGGCCGCCCAGCTGCGCACCTTCCTGGCCCCCTTCTCCGCCCTCTCCGTGCGGGAGCGCCGGGGGCAGGAGGTGATCCGCCAGGCCACCGGGCGGCAGGCCAGCGTGGTGCTGGACCCCACGTTGCTCCTCACCGGGCCGGACTGGGCCAAGCTGGCCCTCCCCCCCGCCCGGCAGGGCCCCTATATCCTGTGCTACTTCGTCTCCGACCCCGGGGAGGTGGCCCCCTACGCCCTGGCCCTCTCCCGGCGCACCGGCTGGCCCATCGTGCAGCTGGCGGGGGCCCGGAGGAAGATCCCCGGGGCCGCCGAGCTGGTCTTTGACGCCGGCCCCCGGGAGTTTCTGGGCCTGTTCCAGCACGCCGCCTTCGTGTGCACCAACTCCTTCCACGGGGCGGCCTTCTCCCTCCAGTTCCAGCGCCCCTTCTTCACCTCCATGTCCCCCTCCGAGCGCGCCCGCCCTTCCTTCTCCCGCATCTACTCCCTGCTGGAGAGCCTGGGGGCCGCCGACCGCATCCTGGGCCTGGACGCCACCGCGGCGCTGGACGCGCCCATGGACTACGCCGCCGTGGGCGCCGCCCTGGCCGCCCGCCGGGAGGAGTCCCTGGCCTACCTCCGCGCCGCCCTGGCGGGGGAGGAGGTGCCGGAGCAGCCCGCCCCGGAGGAGCGGCCCGCCGTGCCCACCCTGTGTGAGCGGGAGCTGTGCACCGGCTGCACCGCCTGCGCCTCGGTGTGCCCGGTGAGCGCCATCACCATGGCCCCCGACCACGAGGGCTTCCTGCGCCCCGTCGTCGGGGATGCCTGCATCCACTGCGGCAAGTGCCAGGGGGTGTGTCCCCCCCTCCAGCCCAGGCGGGACACGCCGCCCCACGCCTGCGCCCACGGGGTGTGGAACAACGACGAGGCAGAGCGGGTGGCCTCCTCCTCGGGGGGCTTCTTCTCCCTGCTGGCCCGGCGCACCCTGGAGCGGGGGGGCGCGGTGTTCGGCGCGGTGCTGGACGAGACTATGACCGTGCGCCACGCCTGCGCCCGCACGGAGGAGGAGTTTGCCGCCATGCGGGGCTCCAAGTACGTGCAGAGCGATCTGGGGGATACCTTCCGCCAGGCCCGCGCCCTGCTGGAGGAGGGCGTTCCCGTGCTCTTCAGCGGGGTGCCCTGCCAGGTGGACGGCCTGCTGCGCTTTTTGGGGAAGGATTACGAGAATCTGCTCACCTGCGATCTGGTGTGCCACGGGGTGCCCTCCCCGGCGGTGTTCCGCGCCTGGCTGGACAAGCTGGAGGGGGAGCACGGGGCCAGGGCGGTGAGCGTGCGCTTCAAGGACAAGTCCCACGGCTGGTCCAGTCCCTGGCTCACCGTGGCCTTTGCCAACGGGCAGGTTTATACCCAGGACTTCAACCGCACCACCTACGGCCGTGGCTTCGGCATGCAGCTCTTCCTCCGCCCGGCCTGCGCCCGGTGCGGGTACACCAGCACCAGCCGCCCGGCGGACTTCACCCTGGCCGACTACTGGGGCCTGGACCCCCGGCTGGAGCTGCCGGTGGACCGGGCCAAGGGCGTGTCCATGGTGATGGTGAACAGCGAAAAGGGCCAGGCGGTGTTTGACGAGCTCTCCCCCCGCTTCGGCCAGGTGGAGCGCCCCCTGGCGGAGGCGGTGGCGGGCAACCCCCGGCTGGCAAGCCCCCTCACCGCCAACCCCCGGCGCAATTCCTTCTTCGCCGCCTTTTCCGCCCTGCCCTTCCACCAGGCGGAGGCCGCCTACCTGGCCCTCCCCTCCCTGCCCTACCGCCTGGCGGCCAGGGTGCTCACCCCCGCCATGAAGGAAAAGATCCGCCGGATTCTGAAATAAAATTTACACTTTGTTCCCATATTATCGGTATCACTCTGGTACACTGACTCTACCCTTGCATTTGGAGGAATGGCTTTTGAGTGCTCTGCATCGCTGGCTGGACCGCTTCTGCGCCCGGCACCCCGGCTTCGGCATCCCCAACCTGATGAAGTATATCGTCATCGGCAACGTGGTGGTCTTCCTGCTGGATCAGTTCAGCAACGGGCTGTGCTCCGCCCTGCTCTCCTTCTCCCCCGCCGCCATCGCCCAGGGGCAGGTGTGGCGGGTGGTGAGCTTTGTCTTTATCCCGGTGAGCTCGGGCTCCACCTTCTTCTCCCGGGTGATCCTGCTGGCCATCTCCCTGTACTTCTACTGGTTCATTGGCAACATTCTGGAGCGGGAGTGGGGCAGCGCCAAATTCACCCTGTTCTACGCCGTGGGCGTGGTGCTCACCATCCTGGCGGGTCTTGCCACCCGGGGCGCGGGGGTGACCATGTTTTATGTAAACATGTCCATGTTCTTCTCCTTCGCCTCCCTCTACCCGGACATGCAGGTGCTCTTCTTCTTCATCCCCATGAAGGTGAAGTGGCTGGCCTGGCTGGACTTGGCCCTGTTCGCGGTGGAGTGTGTGCGCTACCTTATCGGGGGCGCGCCGGTGCTGTGCCTGCTGCCCTTGGTGGCGGTGGTCAACTACCTGATCTTCTTCTGGCCGGAGCTGGCGGGCCTGCTGGGCCGCACCGCCCGGCGGCGGCGGTACACTGCCTCGAAAAAGACGGTGAACTTCCAGAAGGCCGCCAGGCAGGCCCAGCAGCAGAAGGGGTATATCCACAAGTGCGCCGTCTGCGGCAAGACGGACACGGACTACCCCAACGAGGAGTTCCGCTACTGCTCCAAGTGCAACGGCTACTACTGCTACTGCTCGGAGCATATCCACAACCACGTGCACATACAATAGCACACCGCGGGCGGAGGGCTTCCCTCCGCCCGCTTTCTCTGTTATAATGGGGGAAGAAAAGGGGGCGACTGTGAAGAAAGGAGGATTTTGATGAAAAGAGCCGTCTCTTGCACTTTGATGGCCCTGCTGCTTATCGCCCTGCTCCCCTGGGCGGCCGCCAACTCGGCCCCCACCCGCTATACCGGCGGGGTGTACGGGGAGAGCCTGGCGGTGGACGAAGACTGCCCCGTCACCGTCCTGTCCGAGACCCTGGTCTTTGACCAGATCGGCCAGGCGGGCAGCTACGACCTCACCGCCCGGGTCACCGCCCGCTACCGGATGCACAACCCCACGGATACCCCCCTGTCGGTGCCCATGGCCTTCGCCCTGGAGGACGTCCCCGCCCAGCTGGATCTCTCTGCCGTGTCGGTGACGTCGGACGGGGAGGCGCTGCCCCTGGGCCTCTAGGCCGGGGAGACTGTCTACCCCTCCTACACCCCTGCCCGGTTCGACCCGGCGGCGGAGGGCTTTCTCTACACCTTCACCCCCGGCCCCGGCCGGGAGGAGACGGAGGAGGACGTGACCATCACCTTCCCGGCGGACGCCGTGGCGGTGGTTCAGGGGTGCAGCGCCTACGGCTGGCAGGACGACGGGCGGCCCCAGCTGGTCATCTCCCGCTGGGACGACGCGCCCATCACCCTCTTTGCCTTTGAGGAGCTGGACTACCAGGTCACGGGGGAGTGCGCGGTGGAGACCCGGCCCTGCGCCTTTGCCGGTTTCTTCGGGGACTGGCTGGCCGGTCTGCCCTGGGCCCGGCAGTACCCGGATTTTTCGGAGGATGTGGAGCGGATGAACCTCCAGTGGCTGGACCGGTGGCTGGAGGGACAAAACTGCGTCTTTCTGGAGGAGCTGGAGCAGACCGCCCAGTCCCGCCAGCAGCTCCGGCTGGCCTACACCGTGGACTTCCCCGCCGGAGGGGAGCGGGAGGTGACGGTCACCTACCGGGCGGGGGCCCAGGGCAGCCGGACGGACACCAGGTACTGGAAGAGCACCTTCACCTACCTCCTCTCCCCCGCCCGCCACTGGGCGGACTTCGGTACGCTGGAGGTGGAGGTGCACACCCCGGAGAGCGCGCCCTACGTGATTGACTCCACCCTCCCCCTGGAGCAGGCGGAGGAGGGGCTGTACACCGTCCGCCTGGAGGGCCTGCCGGAGGAGGAACTCTCCTTCACCCTCTACCCCACCCCCTCGGTCACCCTGGGGGATCGGCTCTCCCGGCTGGCAGACAAGCTGCCCTACCTCGTCTTCTTTCTGCCCATCCTGGTGCCCGTGCTGATTGTAATCCTGATCCTGTGTCTGGCAGTCCCGGCGCTGGCGCGCCGCCGCCGGGCCAGGGAGCGGGGAGAGAAATAGCCCGCCCCACTTTAGATTGAGAGAGGTGTTCCAACCATGCGCTGTGTGAAATGCGGAGCCGAGCTGCCCGACGGGGCGGCCTTCTGTCCCACCTGCGGGGCCGCCCAGCGGCAGGCCCAGCCCGACCCCTGGGAGCAGCCCCGTCATACCCCCGACCCCTGGGAACGCTCCAACCGGCCCGCCGACCCCTGGGAGAGCCCGAACCGGGAGGCCCCCGGCCCCCAGGCAGGCCCCGGCCCTCAGGCAGACCCCGGCCCCTCCGGCGGCGGCACGCCCCCGCCCCCTCCGCCGCCCGTCTCCCCGCCCCGCACCAACACCCAGTGCATTGTGGGCCTGGTGCTCTCCTGCGTGGCCCTGTTCATCAACTTCTTCGGCCTCATCGGCCTGGTGGGCCTGGTGGTGTCCATCTCCGGGCTGCGCCAGTGCGGCCAGCGGGGGGAGGGGGGCAAGGTGCTGGCCATCATCGGCATCGTCCTGGGGGGCGTGTCGGTGTGCTTCGGCATGTTCACCCTGGTTCTCCTGGCCCTTATCTGAATGAAAAGCCGCCCCAACCGGCCTGTGCCGGCTGGGGCGGCTTTGAAACTTTCAAAAAAGAGGCGCAGCCTCTTTTTCCACGACCACCGGCCCGTGCAGCCACTCCTCCCCCCCGGGCCGCACCCGGGGCAGGCACAGGGCGAAGAGGTCGGTGGCCCTGGCCTCCAGCTCCAGCTGCGCCAGTACCGCCCCGCCCAGCGCCCTGGCGTGGGCGGGCTTGGTGATCACCGGCAGGGCGGCCCTCTCCCGCATCCGGGCGAGCAGCCCTCGCCCCCTCTCATTGACTCCCAGCACCCGCAGGCAGGCGGGGCGCTCCGGCAGATCCGCCGCCTCCAGCCCCAGAAAGGCCCGCACCGCCAGCCGCCGCAGCCGGGCGTGGGTATAGCGCCTGGTCTTGGCCAGGGCGTAGAACTCCTCCAGGCTCACCGCCCGCCGGGCGGCCGCCTCCAGCCGCCGGGGCAGGCCCTCCGCCGCTCCGGCGTCGGGCAGGGCGGCGAAGTCGTCCGCCGTCATGCACCGCAGCCGGGCCAGCACCGCCCGCTGGCACCGGGCCATATCGGCCAGATCCTCCCCCAGCGTCTCCAGCGCCCCGGGGAGGAGCAGCCGCCCCGCCTCCTCCCGCTCCCCCGCCGCCAGCAGGGCGCGGATGTGGGTGGCCGAGGCAAAGCCCCCCTCCTCCCCGCCGTGGTGGCCCGCCCCCCGGCGGGGCACCGTCATGGCTCCCAGGGTTGCGCCCAGGGCGGCCACGGCCCGCAGGTACTCCACCCCCAGGCTGTTGTTGGGCTGCCCCAGGCAGTCCGCCGCCGGGCCGATAAGGGCGCGGGCGGCCTGCTGCCGGGCGGCGGGGAAGGACAGCCCCGCCCGGAGCAGGGGGGAGAGCGCCCTGGCATAGTCCGGGCTGTCCAGGCAGGCGGCGGCCCGGGAGAGGGGGGCGAGATCCCCCGCCTCGCTGCCGAAGCTGAGGGTGTCCACCACCCCCGTGGCCGCCAGCAGCTCCACCGCCCCCCGGGCAAAGCGCTCAGCCGAGGCGGTGGCCCAGGCCACGGGCAGCTCCAGCACCAGGTCGGCGCCCCCCTCCAGGGCCAGGGCGGCTCTCGTCCACTTGTCCGCCAGGGCGCACCGTCCCCCCTGGGTCCAGTGTCCGCTCATCACGCACACCACAGCCCCCTCCGGCCCCAGGGCCGCCCGGGTGCGCTCCAGGTGCCAGGCGTGCCCCCGGTGGAAGGGGTTGTACTCGGCCACGACGCCGGCGGTGCTCATGGTGCGTTCCTCCAATCCGCGGGGGAAAAAATCCCCCCGATTCTATCAAAATATGGGTTGTCCTCCGGGAGAAAATGGACTAAAATAGAGAGCAGTATATGTAAACTGCGGATTCTGTTATTTTACTACGGAAATCCCGGCCCCACAAGCCATATTATTTGACGAAGGAGAGATTCACCCCATGAAAGTTCTGGTTATCAACGCCGGCAGCTCCTCCCTGAAGTATCAGCTCATGGACCCCCAGACCCGCGAGGTGCTGGCCAAGGGTCTGTGCGAGCGCATCGGCATCGACGGCCGCCTGACCCACAAGGTGCCCGCCAAGGACGCCAAGTACGAGTTTGAGATCGCCATGCCCACCCACGCCGAGGCCATCCAGTCCGTGCTGGACGCCCTGCTGTCCAAGGAGCACGGAGTCATCTCCAGCATGAGCGAGATCGACGCGGTGGGTCACCGTGTGGTGCACGGCGGGGAGAAGTTCGCCTCCTCCGCCCTCATCACCGACGAGGTCATGGCCGCCATTGAGGAGTGCATCCCCCTGGCTCCCCTGCACAACCCCGCCAACATTACCGGCATCAAGGCCTGCCAGAAGGTGATGCCCGGCGTGCCCATGGTGGCCGTGTTCGACACCGCCTTCCACCAGACCATGCCCGAGCAGGCCTACATCTACGCCCTGCCCTACGAGTACTACGAGACCGACAAGGTGCGCCGCTACGGCTTCCACGGCACCTCCCACAAGTACGTGGCCGGCCGGGCCGCCGACATGCTGGGCAAGCCCATTGAGAGCCTGAAGATCATCACCTGCCACCTGGGCAACGGCTCCTCCGTCACCGCGGTGGACGGGGGCAAGAGCGTGGACACCTCCATGGGCTTCACCCCCCTGGCCGGCCTGCCCATGGGCACCCGCTCGGGCGATCTGGACGCGGGCATCATGGAGTACCTGATGAACAAGTACGGCTACGACATCAAGGAGATGCTCAACATCCTCAACAAGAAGTCCGGCGTGCTGGGCATCTCCGGGGTGTCCTCCGACTTCCGGGATCTGAGCGAGGCCGCCGAGCAGGCCCACCACCGGGCCGGCCTGGCCGTGGACGCCTTCAACTACGGGGTGAAGAAGCTCATCGGCGCCTATGCCGCCGCCATGGGCGGGGTGGACGCCATCGTGTTCACCGCCGGCGTGGGCGAGAACTCCGCCGACCAGCGCCTGGCCATCGCCTCCGGCCTGGAGTTCATGG
>CALWWS010000040.1 GCA_944385305.1 uncultured Oscillospiraceae bacterium
GCCCCCCGCTCCATCACCCGGCCCAGGCCGGCCAGGTAGGCCGTCCGGCCCGCCTCAATGGCCTTCTTGAAGGCCAGGGCCATGGCGGGCACGTCCCCGGCGGTGGCAATGGCGGTGTTGGCCATCACCGCCGCCGCCCCCATCTCCATGGCCTCGCAGGCCTGGCTGGGCCGCCCGATGCCCGCGTCCACAATGACGGGCAGGGCGATCTCGTCGATGAGGATCTGGATGAAGTCCCGGGTGGCCAGGCCCTTGTTGGAGCCGATGGGGGCCCCCAGGGGCATGACGCAGGCCGCCCCGGCGTTCACCAGGTCCCGGGCGGTGTTCAGCTCGGGGAACATGTAGGGCATGACCACAAAGCCCTCCTTGGCCAGGATCTCGGTGGCCTTCACCGTCTCGTGGTTGTCGGGGAGCAGGTACTTGCTGTCCCGCATGATCTCAATCTTCACAAAGTCCCCGCAGCCGCACGCCCGGGCCAGCCGGGCGATGCGCACCGCCTCGTCGGCGTTGCGCGCCCCTGAGGTGTTGGGCAGCAGGGTCACCCCCTGGGGGATGTGGTCCAGGATGCTGTCCGTGTCCGAGTTGGCCCGGCGCAGGGCCAGGGTGATGATCTGGGCCCCAGCCTGCTCCACCGCCGCCCGGATGAGCTCCATGGAGTACTTGCCCGAGCCCAGGATGAAGCGGGAGTCAAAGCTGTGCCCGCCTAAAATCAGAGGATCGTTTCCCATATGTATCCTTCCCTTTCTCGTTTTTTCTATGGCTCACGCTCGCCCAGCAGCAGGCGCATCACCATGACGGCCTGGTGGGCGGCGCACACCCCCACCCGGGGGCTCATCAGGCCCGCCCCCGTCTCGATGCCGCTCTCCCCGTCCCCGCACAGGTAGAGGTTGGCCATGGGCCGGGCTGTGGCAATTTTGTTGGCCGAGCCGCTGCCCCCCATGCCCGAGGCGGCCACCAGGGGCACCCCGGGCAGGCCGGTGAGGACGGCCTGGGTAAACATGGCCTTCTCCTCCGGCCGGTCAAAGGCCTCGCACACCACGCCGCAGGGGGCGAAAATCTCACAGGCGTTCTCCTCGGTCACCCGCACGGTGTGGGTCTCGTAGTCCAGGTAGGGGTTGATCTCCCTCAGCTGCCCGGCCAGGGCCTGGGTCTTGTACTGCCCCACGTGGGGGAGAAAGTAGTGCTGCCGGTTCAGGTTGGTGAGATCCACCCGGTCGAAGTCGGCCAGGATGAGCCTGCCAACCCCCAGCCGGGCCAGGTGCACCGCGATGTGGGAACCCAGCCCCCCCAGCCCGGCAATCCCCACGCAGGCGCCGGCAAAGCGGGCCTGAGCCGCCGCCCCGTGGCGGGAGAGAAGGGCGGCGTCCAGCTGCTCCCTGCTCCAAGCCTCCATCTAGCCGCCCCCCACAAAGCGGACGATCTCCAGCCGATCCCCCGCCTCCAGCACCGTAGCGGCAAACTCCGCCCGGGGCACAATGGCCCCGTTGCGCTCCACCGCCACCCGATCCGGCCTGAGGCCCCGCTCCTCCAGCAGGGCCAGCACGGTGGTCTCCCCCTCCAGGGGGAGGGCCTGGCCGTTGACCTGTATCATTCCGCAAGCCACCTCCTTACACGAAAAAAAGGCGTCACGAAGAACTACACCCGTGGTGGTGTACCCCTTCGTGACGCCTTTTTCGCTCACGATACCATTAAGATAGCACAGCCGCGCCCCGCTGTCAAGGCGCATCCGCCGGTTTTTTCCGCCGCCGCTGCTCCGCCAGGCCCCGCAGCCGCCAGGCCAGCCAGGCGCACAAGAGGCCCACCGCCAGCCCGGCCAGCACGTCGGTGGGGTAGTGCACTCCCACGTACAGCCGGGAAAAGCCCATCAGGGCGGCCAGCACCAGCCCCGTCACCCCCATCCAACGCCGGGGCAGGGCCCGCGCCCACACTCCCGCCGCGGCAAAGGCGGCGCAGGTGTGCCCCGAGGGGAAGGAGTTGGGGTCGCCGGAGAGGAGCAGGGGAACAAGTCCCTCCACCGCCGTATAGGGCCGGGGACGGCCCACCAGGTGCTTGAGGACCACGTTGGTGCACAGCAGCCCCAGCAGCATGGCGATAAGCCCCCAGAAGCCCGCCCGCCGGGTCTTGGGGAAGCAGAGCAGCAGCAGGCACAGCACGATCCACAGCATTCCCCCGTTGCCCAGCTTCGTGTAGAACATCATCAGGGGGTCCAGCGCCCCCCGCAGAACCTGCTGGATCCACAGCAGCACGCCGCTGTCCAGCGCATACAGCCACGCGGGCATGGTCTCTCCCTCCTCTCCCCCGGCTCCGCCGGGAAAAAACACAGGGGGACGGCGGGATTGCCCCGCCGCCCCCCGCAGCTTTACAGACTTAACCCTGGCTCTGCTCGCCCCAGACGCAGCTCATAATGGTGCCGTTGACCAGCTCGAAGGTGTCGGTCTTCACAATATGGGTCTTGCCGATGCGCACCTCCTGGGTGCCCAGCTCGGTGGTGATGGGGTTGACCACGTTGGCCTCAATGGTGAAGGTGAGATCCAGCAGCCCCCGGCCCACAGGGAGCACCACGGCGTTGGCAGTGGTGCTGACGGTGACGCTCTCCTCATGGGGCACGGCGGTGACGGCGGTCACCTGGCCGTCCAGCAGCTCGCCGGAGGCCATGAGGGTGGAGGGCCCCTCCTCCAGCACCGCCTGGATGTTCTCATACACGGCGGGCTGGACGTTCTCCACCAGAACGGTATAGGTAATATGGGTCTTGCTGGGGTTGATGGCGCTCTCCCCGCCGCCCAGGAACTTGACCCCCACCACGGCGGCCACAATGATCACCACCACGATGATCAGCAAATCCACAAGGTTGATCTTCCCAAAAAGTCTTCCTTTTTCATCCATCATCTTTTGTGTCCTCCGAGGTTGTAAATTCAAAGCATCATTGGTACAATGGTGCTTGTACCGCAGCGCGGCGGGCCGCTCCAGGCGGCCGGTACGAAACCGCCCTGTTATTGTACCATACCCCCCTGCGGGCTTACAAGTCTTTTTTGGAGGCGCGGATATGAAAGTCATCCACCTCATTTCCGGCGGGGACAGCGGCGGGGCCAAGACCCACGTCCACTCCCTGCTTCAAAATCTGGCCGGGCGCATTGACGTGACCATGGTGTGCTTTATGGAGGGCCCCTTCACCCGGGAGGCCAGGGAGCTGGGCATCCCCACCGTGGTGCTCCCCGGACGCAACCTGCTGCGCACCTACCGCACCCTCAAGGGCATGATCGCCCGGGAGGGCTATGAGATCATCCACTGCCACGGGGCCCGGGGCAACATGATGGGCGCCCTGCTGCGCCGCTCCACCGGGCTGCCGGTGGTGACCACCGTCCACTCCGACTGGCGTCTGGATTACCTGGGCCGGCCCCTGTCCCGCATCACCTACGGCACCATCAACACCATCGCTCTGCGGCTGCTGGACTACCGCATCGGCGTGTCCGACGCCATGACCGACCTGCTCATCTCCCGGGGCTTCGACCCGGACAGGCTCTTCACCATCTACAACGGCCTGGATTTTACCCCCCGCACCGCCCCCCTCTCCCGCCAGGCGTTCTTCCGCCAGGTGGGGCTGGAGGCGGACGGGGAGTGCGTGGTGGCGGG